>JAKAMM010000096.1 GCA_021812905.1 Chloroflexota bacterium
TGGCAAATGCTAAATCCAAAACGAAGCTCGATCTCTGTGAAGAAGAAATAAATCTTCTGCAAGCATCCATTGACGATGACCCGCCAGCGACTCTGCAAAATATTGGCATCATCCGCCCCGGTTATTCACAGGAATTGGATTCGGTCATCGAAGCGTCCAAACACGCGCGTGATTGGATCGCCAATCTCGAATCGGTCGAACGCGAAAGAACCGGAATTAGAACGCTCAAAGTTGGTTACAACAAAGTCTTCGGCTATTACATCGAAATTTCGCGCGGCGCGGCGGACAAGGCGCCGGAGAGTTATATCCGTAAACAGACGTTGGTCAATGCGGAGAGATTCATCACGCCCGAAATGAAAGAGTACGAGACTCTGGTGCTCAACGCAGAAGAACGCATCCGCGAAATAGAAATTAGATTATTCAAGGAAGTCTGCGCAACGCTGGCAAAGTCGGCGCACAAACTTCTCGAAACGGCGAGAGCATTAGCCGAACTGGATGTGCTGTCGGCTCTAGCGGAGTCTGCAGCCCTCGGAGGCTACACCCGGCCTGATGTCCACGAAGGAAGCGGGCTTGAAATCCATGAGGGGCGGCATCCCGTCGTCGAACAATTATTGCACGACGAGAGATACGTCCCGAACGATATTATGTTTGAAAAGGGCGAGATCGTGCGCGTCATCACCGGACCGAACATGTCCGGTAAATCAACTTATCTGCGACAGACAGCGCTGATCGCATTGATGGCGCAGATGGGATCATTCGTGCCTGCGGCTTCAGCGAAGATCGGACTGGTGGATCGCATCTTCACCCGCATCGGCGCACAGGATGAAATCCACGCCGGGCAATCCACGTTCATGGTCGAGATGATCGAGGCGGCGAACATTTTGCATCACGCCACGTCACGGAGCCTTTTGATCCTGGACGAGATCGGGCGCGGCACCTCGACCTACGATGGCGTTTCGATTGCGTGGGGCATGATCGAATATATTCACAATCACCCACAGTTGCGCGCAAAAACTTTATTTGCCACACATTACCATGAACTGACCCAACTCGCCGACCTGCTTCCAGGCGTTCGCAATTACAACGTGGCTGTGACCGAAGCAGATGGCAAAGTTGTTTTTCTACATAAGATCGTCCCGGGCGGGGCAGATAAATCGTATGGCATCCATGTTGCGCAGCTGGCAGGCTTGCCGTCGCCGGTCGTGCAACGCGCCAATGAAATCATGGCCGAACTCGAAAAGACATCCGGTCGCGCAGTCAAGATCGATCCGCACGCCGCACAACAGGCAGCGCTGTTCCCTGAAACAAGTCCGCTGCTGGATGAACTTGGCGCGCTCGATGTAAACTCACTCTCACCCATCGAAGCCCTGAACAAATTATTCGAGTGGAAGAAGAAATTTTTGGGATAGGGCGATAAAGAAATCTACGAAAACAATATTTCCATCTTTCCCCTTCAGGATTGAAAGCAGAATTTCAATATCATGCCAAGGCAGATGGACAGCTTGTCCGATTTTTGGCTTTCCCGTAGAATAGTAAGAAGAACTGGAGAGAATTCCATGAAAGTTGCCATTCTTGCAGGTGGATTGGGCAGCCGCCTATCCGAAGAAACCACAGTCAAGCCCAAGCCGATGGTCGAGATCGGCGGCAAGCCAATGATCTGGCACATCATGAATATTTACGCGGCTTATGGCTTCAAGGAATTTGTCGTCGCGCTTGGCTATAAAGGCGAGATCATCAAGGACTATTTTCTTAATTATCATTACCGCGCCCACAACCTGAGCGTGCGAATAAAATCGGGCGGCGTGAATGTCCACGATGGCGATGGTGATGACTGGACGGTCCATCTGCTTGATACGGGTGAGAACACTAACACCGGAGGACGCGTGAAACAGGCGGCCGAGTTCATCGGTGACGAGCCGTTCATGCTGACATACGGCGATGGCGTGAGTAATGTGAATATTCCAAAGCTGATCGAGTTCCACCATGCGCAAGGCAAACTTGCCACACTGACGGCCGTCCGCCCGCCCGCCCGTTTTGGTCAGATGGTTATTGAAAATGATCGAGTCGTTCAATTTCAGGAAAAGCCGCAGATCGGCGAAGGCTGGATCAATGGCGGCTTCTTCGTGCTCCAACCCGAAATTGTGAACTATATTGAAGGCGATCAAACAGCCTGGGAATTTGATTCACTGGAACGGCTTGCCAGGGATAATCAATTGGCCGCCTACCAACACGAAGATTTCTGGCAGTGCATGGACACAGTACGCGATGTGCATTTGCTTGAAAAACTATGGCTGGAAGAAAAGGCGCCGTGGAAACTATGGAATTGAATCGTTCCTTCTGGCAGGATCGTCCAACCTTTGTCACTGGCGGGACCGGGCTGGTTGGTAACTGGCTCGTTCGCAGGCTTGTCGACGCGGGCGCGGACGTTGTCTGCCTTGTGCGCGACTGGGTTCCTCAAAGCGAACTTGTCCGCACCGGATTGATCGAACGCGTCAAAGTGGTGCGCGGCGACATCACCGACCGCGCAGTATTGGAACGCACGCTCGGCGAATACGAGATTGATACGGTTATTCATTTGGCGGCGCAGACCATCGTCACGATTGCGAATCGAAATCCGATCTCAACTTTCGAGACTAACATCGCCGGGAGTTGGAACCTACTCGAGGCCTGCCGCCGCAGTCCAAAAGTCAAACAGATCGTCGTGGCTTCCTCCGACAAAGCCTACGGCGATCAGGAAGTTCTGCCATACGATGAGAACACGCCGCTGCAAGGACAACACCCGTACGATGTCAGCAAGTCCGCGGCGGATCTGATCGCGGCCACCTACGCAAAAAGCTTCGACCTGCCGGTGGCGATCACGCGCTGCGGTAATTTTTACGGCGGCGGCGACTTGAATTGGAACCGCATCATCCCCGGCACGATCCGCTCGATCACACGCGGACAGCGTCCGGTCATCCGTTCGGATGGAGAATACATCCGCGACTATTTTTATGTCGAGGATGGCGCCGCGGCTTACATGCTTTTGGCCGAGCAACTCGCGGCGCAGCCCGAACTTAAGGGACAGGCATTCAATTTCTCGAACGAGATACAGGTTACGGTGCGCGAGATCGTGGAAAAGATTCTGCGGATGATGGATTCAACTCTCAAAGCGGACATCCGCAACGAGGTCCAGAATGAGATCCGGCATCAATATCTCAGCGCCGAAAAAGCGCGGCGCGTGCTGAATTGGAAGCCACTCTACACGCTGGACGACGGTCTCGCAAAAACAATTAACTGGTATCGAGAGTTTTTTATCAATGAACACAAAAGCTGACGAATTGCGTAAACAAATCCTTTCGCTGACCGCGGACTATTACGCCGAAGCTTTTGCGCCACGCGAGTTTATACCCGGCCAAACATCTGTGCCTGTTTCTGGCCGCGTCTTTGACGCAAGCGAATTGCAATCACTCGTCGATTCATCGCTGGATTTCTGGCTGACCACCGGACGTTTCGCGGCACAGTTCGAAAAAGAGTTCGCACGCTTTTTCGGGTTGCGTCATGCCATTTTAGTAAACTCTGGATCATCCGCAAACTTGGTTGCGCTGTCCGCGCTGACATCGCCGACCTTGAAAGATAAAGCGCTCAAGCCCGGCGACGAAGTCATCACCGTCGCGGCTGGGTTTCCAACAACGGTCAATCCGATTGTTCAAAATAAGCTTGTGCCGGTTTTTATTGATGTCCACATCCCCACTTACAACGTGGATGTAAATCATCTCGAAGCGGCGTTCTCCGATAAAACGCGCGCCATCATGCTGGCGCACACGCTTGGCAATCCGTACAATCTTTCGGCAGTAATGGAATTTGCCAGGCAGCACGATCTTTGGCTGATCGAGGATTGCTGTGATGCGACCGGCGCGAAATATCAAGGCCGCAGTGTCGGCACATTCGGGCAGCTTGCCACAGTCAGTTTTTATCCCGCGCATCACATCACCATGGGCGAGGGCGGCGCTGTGTTGACCGACCAACCCGCGTTGAAAAAACTGATCGAGTCCTTCCGCGATTGGGGACGCGATTGCTGGTGTGAAACCGGCAAGGAAAATACATGCGGAATTAGATTCGAACATCAGCTCGGCGATCTGCCATTCGGTTACGACCACAAATACACATACACGCACATCGGCTACAACTTGAAAGCCACCGACATGCAGGCCGCGGTCGGCGTGGCGCAGATGAAAAAGCTTCCGGCCTTCATCGAAGCGCGCCGCGCGAATTTCAAGAAACTTTATGATGGCCTGCAAGGCTTGCAGGAATTCTTCATCCTGCCTGAAGCCACACCTGAAAGCGAACCAAGCTGGTTCGGCTTCCCCCTTGCCGTGCGCGAAACTGCGCCATTTACACGCCATCAAACCATTCAATTTCTCGAGGCCCACAAAATCGCCACGCGCCTTTTATTCGGCGGCAACCTCGTCCGTCAGCCTGCATATCGAAACGTGCCGCATCGCGTGGCTGGTCCGCTCGATAATTCCGATTTCGTGATGAACAACGTCTTCTGGATCGGCGTCTATCCGGGTCTCACACAACCCATGCTGGATTACGTCTGCGACACGCTCACTCAACTTTGCGAAAGTGGGGCATCATAAACTTATGAAAAGCGCAAGGCTTTATCTATGTTTTGTCGTTGCGAATCTGATAGCCATCAATTGGATGGTCATTTACTACTTGAACTTAAGTTATCCGCTGGTTGGCAGCGATTACCATCTGGCCATTTCAAGCTTATTGGACACGGCTTTGCATTTTCGCCTCAATGGACTTGCCATCCAATGGTTCACTCCCAGCTTTGGCGGAGGGATTCCAGCCTTCCCAAACCCAAACAACATGCAATTTTCGCTCCCGGCATTTTTATCCGTATTCCTGCCGCCCATGCAGGCTGTGACCTTGTCCGTGGTGATATACATCAGCACGGGCTTTATTGCCTGCGAATACTTTCTTCGCCACACTTTAAAGATGAACTGGACCGCCAGTATGTTGGGTGCGGTGTTCTTCTCTGCCAATGGTTTTATGATCCAAAGAGTCACCATTGGCCATTTGGGCTATCAGACATTTCCCCTGCTTGTGATCTTTCTAATCGCTTTGCTGGAAGAATCCCTCCATCCCATACCCGCCGCGGCAATCGTCGGACTGATGTCAGGGTTTCTGCTCCACTCGGCAGGGTACTTTATTATCATCGTTTTTTGTTTTTCGATTCTCATTACCCTTCCCATCATATATATCTACAACCCTTCTTATTTCAAATGGAAAAGGTGGCTGGCCATACTTATTCTTGGAGGGGCAATCGGCTTGCTCATATCGGCCTCCAAACTGGCCGCCGTCTTTTCATTCATGCGCTTCTTTCCCCGCACAATTTCCGACCACTATGCCACTACGCGATTGCTGGGATTATATGGCTTGGCCCTTCAGCTGCTGGGGACAATGAATCTTGCGCTACTCTTTCAGATCGCAGGCCTAAGCCCCGATTCCGTTCCAAATTATATCCGTGCCGCGACCGGCGCCCGCTATAACTACTGGGAAGTGGATATGTCCGTCACGCCGGTCGTCTTTCTCCTCCTGCTGGTCGGGATAGGTATGGTTTTTCGTTACCCGCAAAAATACTTAAGTGAGTTGCTGGCCGGACCCAAGAAAACCGCCCTGATTTTCCTTGTTCTTTTCCTTTGGGTTGCGGTGGAGTTCACACTTGCAAGAGGAAAAATCTATCCGCTTCTTCAACAACTGCCGATTCTTAACTCCCTGCATGTGAATGTGCGTTTCGCCGCCGCCTTTATTTTTCCGCTGGCGCTATCAGCCGCGCTCATATACAACAAATGGATCAGCAATCAACCTCCTGGAAAATCGCTTCTTATATTTGTTATCGTGAACGTCCTGGCGGTATTGCCGTTGGGCGCATATTTTCTTTTCAAGAGCGATCTGGATCATCGCTATTATGATGCCAGCGGGGGGCAAAAGTTTTTCGAGCAAATGCAAACCGGTGAGTCTCTTGATGTAACTGACATTGGCCTGCAAACGGACAATACCGAAGCCTTGCTAAGCCACAGCAGTAATTTGAATTTGTACGAACCCGTCTTTGGATACCGCCTGGAATATTTTCACCCGGAGATCACGCCAGGCTCGATCTGGAATATATCCGATGGCTACTTCAACATGACCAACCCAACAGGTTACGTTTATCCTGAGATCAATGGCAACCGTCCCTTCGAACGCTTCCAGATCAAGGATAAAGACATGCTTGCATTGTTCGCAAAACACATCCAACCCGATTGGAAAATCCCCACATATCAACACGTCCTCGATTGGATTTCAGGGTCAGCTTTTATTTTGAGCCTGGCATATCTCGTATTCCACAGCGGCAAACGTCTCTTCTCCAAAACGCCATGACTATATCATCCCAGGATTTGGAGCACGTCCTCGATCACACCCGCGCTCTGTGGGACGAACTGCGCGGCGAGCGCCTTTTCATTACAGGCGGCACGGGCTTCTTCGGATGCTGGTTGATGGAAAGTTTCTTGTGGGCAAACGACAGGTTGAATCTGGACAGCCGCGTGACGGTTTTGACTCGTTCGCCGGATGCCTTTCACAAGAAAGTTCCGCATCTCGCGGGACACAAAGCGGTCACCGTTTTACAGGGCGACGTCCGCACCTTTGACTTTCCCTCCGGCGCCTTCAACCACATTATCCATGCCGCGACCGAAGCAAGCGCAAAACTGAACGACGAA
>JAKAMM010000097.1 GCA_021812905.1 Chloroflexota bacterium
GTCGAAATCCTGTCGAGACACACCGCCGCTGTCCCCAAAGTGCGGGGACGAGACGCAAATCGTTGGCCGTCTCCACTGTTTCATAAAACTTGACCTTCACTTCTTTTACAAAATTCGCCTCCCCCCGCTCTCCCCAACCACTTTCCACCATCCACGATCAACCTGCCGCGCAGGAAAACTTTTTCAGGGCAGCCAACCAATTCCCAGCCTTCATACAAGTTGTAATCCGTGCGCTGATGCGAATGAGCCACGCCGTACTTCACTTTTTTTTCCGGGTCCCAGATCAGGATGTCGGCGTCAGCGCCGGGCAGAAGCGCGCCTTTGCGCGGATAGAGTCCAAATATCTTGGCCGGGTTGGTACACATCAACTCAACAAATTGATTGGCAGTGATCCTTCCGGCGCGCACACCATACGTCCACATGATTGGCAGGCGGTCCTGCACACCGGGCAGGCCGTTCGGGATCTTTGTAAAATCGTCCCTGCCGAGTTCCTTGCCCGCGATCTTCACTTCCCTGCCCTCATACATGATCGCCTTCGTGCCATCGTAAAAGAACGCGCAATGGTCGGTGCCGATGGTCTGCAATGTGCCATCATGCAGGCCTTCCCACAAACGCGCGTTATCCTGCTCCGTCCGCATGGGCGGTGAGCAGATCCACTTCGAACCGTCGGGACGGCGCAGATGGTCGATCGTGAAGAACAGATATTGCGGACACGTCTCCCCCATCACCTTGACTCCGCGCTGGCGGGCGTAACGCAGCATGTCCACTTCACTGCCCACATTCATGTGGACAATATAAACCGCCGCGTCCGCCTGGGACGCCATGGCGGCCACCCTTAAACCAGATTCGACCGCGCCCCAAGCCGGCCTCGTTAACGCATGCCATTCGGGTGTCGTGTGCCCGGCCTTTAGTGCATCAGCGACCAGTGTATCGATCACATCCCCATTCTCACAATGTGCCATGACCAGCATTCCATTCTCTTTGGCGATACGCATGGCTTTGAAAATACTGCCATCATCCAGCCGCATACGGCCATTGTAGGCAGTAAAAACTTTTAGCGTGGTGATCCCCATCTCAGGCAGAGAAGGAATTTCTTTGGCGATCTCCTCATCGAATCTTGTCAAGTTCATGTGGAAGGAATAATCAATGGCGGCCTTCTCGGCTTTCTTCATCCACAGATCAACCCCCCTCTTCATCTCCCCCCATTTTCCTTGAAAATGGGGGGAGCCTGAGGGGGGCATGGGCACAAAATCTATCACTGTGGTCGTCCCGCCAAATGCGGCAGCTTTGTGACCAGTGTAATGGTCGTCGGACGAAACTGTGTCAAACATCGGCAGGTCAAAGTGAGTGTGCGGATCCACGCCGCCAGGCAGGATCAGCCTGCCCGTGGCGTCGATCACTTGCGCGGAATCGGCTTCAAGGTCCAGGCCGATGCGAACGATCTTTTCATCCTCGATCAGAATATCCGCTTTGAACGTTTCGGAGGCAGTGATGAGAGTCCCGTTCTTGATGAGTGTCGCCATGACTACTCCTTTAAATATGCCAGAAGAAATGCAAGCTCGCCATAATCACAAAGAACAGAATGATCGTCAGCGGGCCGCCAATTTTAACAAAATCTTTATATGTATAACCGCCTGATCCCATCACCATGATGTTGACCGGATGCCCGATGGGAGTAGGAAAGGCCAATGAACAACCGACAGCAATGGTCATCAGCAAAGCACGCGGATCGAGGCCAGTGGCAGCAGCAATGGTCAGACCAATGGGCGCAAGGATGATCGGCGCGGCAGACTGGCCCGCCATGATATTGGTCAGGAATGCGGTAACGATCAACAACAACCCGACGATAATTGTCGGCCCTGCGCCACTGGTGGCGCGCAGGAATTCATCGACGACCCATTTTGCAAGACCGCTGTTTTGAATGGCAGTGCTGAGCGGCCAGAGACCCGCGATCAGAAATATGGCCTTCCAATCTATGGACTGATAGGCCTCATCCATGGTCAAACATCCGGTCAGCACCATGCCAATCGCACCGGCCATACTCGCGATGGAAATAGGCAGGAGGTCGAAGATCGCCACGAACAGAACAAGAACGCCGATCAAAATTGCGATGCGCTGTTTGGCCGGGCGCAGGACTGCATCCGGGTCTTCTTCGAGAACTACAAGGTTGCGTTCATCGCGCAAGATACGCAATTTTTCAAGCGTGGTCTGGACGAGCAGGCCATCGCCGACCCTCAGGGAAAAATTAGCCAGATTATAGTGAATGGCCCGCCCTCTGCGCCAAATCGCCAACACGTTCAAATTAAAACGCTCACGAAAACGTATTTCATTAAATGTTTTGCCAGCCAAGTTGGAATGCGGAGGAATGACAATTTCGGCCAGCGTCGTATCATCATTGAGGATTCGTTGAGGTATGGTCGGACTGCTCAACTGCCGCAAACCAAGTCGTTCGCCAGCATCACCAGTGAGTTTTCCAAAAGCAAGAACGGTGTCTCCGGGATAAATGATTTGCTGCGGGCCAGGCGCCGTTATCATCTGTCCATTGTGTTCGATCGCGGCGATATTAAGTTTGACATGAGTCGTCCAATGCGCAGCGCGGATGGACTGATTGGCAAAAGGTGATTCGGGCAGGACTTCCAGATCGATCAGTGAACGCCCAATGCCATACATCTCGACAAGCTGGCTGCGTACCTGCTGCATCTGCCGCGCCAGATTCGCAGGGAAATGCGCTGGCAATATACGTCGTCCGATAAAGTACATGTAGAGCGTCGTTACAAGGACCACAGGTAAGCCGACCGGCAGGAAGTCCAACACACCGAACTGACGCAAGCCCGCTTCATGCAGAGTGGTACTGGCAATAATGTTAGAGGTGGTGAATAAAGTCATCATCCCACCGGCAATGACGCCAAACGAAAGCGGCATGAGCAGGCGCGAAGGTGCCGTTTTTGTCTGGCGCGCCAAGCTGATCGTGGCCGGTAACAGCACGCCCAAAGCAGCAATATTATTCATAAAAAATGACATGGCGGCCCCTGTGATCAAAATAACCACCAGCAGTCGGCCTTCATCGTGACCGGCCAGCCGTTTCATCATTTGACTGAGCGAACGCGTCGCGCCGGATTGTGTCAAGCCTTCGGCAATGATCGAGATGGATAGAATGGTAATGGTAGCCGAGGAGCTAAAACCAGCAATGGTCTGTGAGGGCGTGGTCAAACCTGTGATGCCCAACAGAACCATCACCAGCAGGGCAACCACATCCGGGCGCAGCCAGTCCGCAACCAGAATAACCGTGGATGCAAAAGTGATGACGGCAGTAATGATTAACGGAATGTTTGTCATCAATCAAGCTCATTTGGATTGTAGGGTGAGGTTTCTTCTTTAATGCCCAGCAAAGCGATCAATACTTCAGGCGGAAGGTCTGCTTCGGGCAGGTCTGTTTTATAAAGCTGTGAACTCTCGGCGCGCTCACGAAGAGACCGCCATAATACGGCGCGGTCATCGGAATCAACAACCAGATCATTCAAAGTCCGGGCCTTCAATAAATATTCTCCGGTTGTGTAGAGAAAAGTCAGCCGCTTCCACTTGTCCGCAGTAATAGGATGGGACAACTTTTCCAACCCGCCGATTTGGATCTTATAATATTCTTCGCGTGCGCGCGGATGATCTGTCTCATCACGCAAAAGCTCGCCGCGCGTGGTCAATTCGTGGCCGCGCACATCGGCGATAAATTCGATGCGCCCGCTGGAGTCGTCAAAGCTCGAGGGTTGGT
The DNA here is from genome assembly GCA_021812905.1 of Chloroflexota bacterium. The sequence goes on from JAKAMM010000097.1 coordinate 3,767, forward strand.
AAAAAGCCAGCCGGTCTACGGCAACCACTTTGGGAGCGGTGCGAAGCGGAATTCTGTACCATCCAAGCAGCCGCGCAATTTCAAGGTCACGCGGTGAAGGCAGCAAACAAACCAGGATCAAATCAGTCGCAGAAATCATATCGCTTTATTTTATACCAAACTATAATTGTAAGCTATGAAATTTTTTCATCTGACCTTTGCTCTCCTAACTCTACTTTCCGCGTGCGCGACAAAAAGCACGCCGCCTCTTTCCGCCCCCACAGCGGACTCCACTTCAACGGCCTCCCCCGCGCCGACTCCAACCTCCGCCCCGCCCGACAGCGTTTTTTCGATCATTGGTTATTTGCCCGATTATCGCGAGTTGAATCCCGAATGGGGAAAATATCTGACAGACATCATTTATTTTTCCGCGGAACCGCAGGCAAATGGCGGCCTGGACACAAGCAGACTGGATGAAAATGTTCTGCAAGAAATTCATGAGATGCAAGCGCATTATGGCACGCGGATTCTCATATCAGTCGGCGGATGGGAACGGTCGAATCAATTCGCGGCAATGACAGCACGCGAGCAGACCCGCAAACACTTCGAGGAAAGTCTCGCAGAATATATTTACCAAAACAAACTGAATGGCGCGGACTTCGATTGGGAATTTCCGCAAACTAAAACCGAATTTCAAAACTATATCCTTCTACTCAAAGAAATCCACGCTGACTTTCATCCAAAAGGATTGATCCTGAGCGTGGCGCTCTCTCCCGATTCGGAATTTCCGCTTGAAGATTTTCCCGTTGCGGATCGCATCCACATCATGTCGTATGATCGCGGCCCGCAACATTCCACATATCAACAGGCGGTAACAGATTTGCAAACCTTTTTGGATGCAGGCCTGCCGCGCAAGAAATTAATTCTTGGCGTCCCTTTCTATGGAAGAAAAACCACCGATCCTTATAATGAAGCAACCTACGCCGACATTATCAATCAATATCGTCCCGCGCCAGATGTCAATCAAGCGGATGGTATTTATTTCAACGGCATAAACATGATCGAACGCAAAACGTGTTACGCACTCAATAAAAATATCGGCGGCGTCATGATCTGGGAATTGGGGCAGGACACGACGGATAACTCATCGCTTCTTAGCGCCATCCAGCGTGCCGTAAACAACGGCGAATGTGGAAACTAATTTTAAAAGCTCTGGACGGGCTAGGCCCGTCCAGAGAGAAATCACACCAGCCCGACTTCCTTGTTGAATTCCACGATCAATTCATCGATTTCATCGGCTTGTTTTTGCACGTCGGTCCAGTAATTGGGTTTGTGCCATTGGTCTTGAATTTCCTGGTAGGTCCGTCCCTGCTGCTCGACCCATGTGTAATATTTCAAGTTGTGCACGCGGCGGCGGTCGGTGTAGCGCAGTTCGAGCATGTTGTCCGTGGACTGGCCGTGCAGATAACGGGCGAAATCCGCGGCGGCATCAGCCTCGGTGTATTGGCCGTGTTCCATGTGCATCTCGTGGATGCGCGAGCGATAGAGTTCCATCGAATCTGTGAGAACGGTGATCATCACGTCGTTCTCGTCCATTTCATAATACCTGGCAGCCTTGATGCACGAGAGCACATTCGAGATTCCAGAGAAACCAAGCAGATCGAGATTCGATATAAGCGCTTCGGGAACGCCCTTCCCTGCCAGATAGGCGCGGCCAACCTCTTCGTTGAAAAGTCGCGCGATATTAACCACCGCGTTATCGTCAATTGCCACGACCATATCGGTATTCTTCGTGTTGTGGATCCACGGCACATGCTTATCGCCAATGCCCTCAATGCGATGTGAACCGAATCCATTTTCGAGCAGGGTCGGACATTGCAAGGCCTCGCTGGCGACAATTTTGCTGTCGGGAAAAATTTGCTTCAGGTAATCGCCGCTGGCAATCGTCCCAGCCGAGCCGGTGGCAGACGCCATGCCGCGGAAACGGTCGCCGGGCTTCATCATTTTCCCAAGCGCTTCTTCCATCGCATGGCCTGTGACTTCGTAATGCCACAGATAATTTCCAAACTCTTCGAACTGGTTGAAGATCATCAAATCCTGGCCGGAGTTGCGAAGCTCTTTGCATTTGTCAAAAATTTCCTTGACGTTTGATTCAGAGCCAGGCGTCTTGATGGTTTCACCCGCGACCTTTGCCAGCCATTCGAACCGTTCGCGCGACATGCCCTCGGGCAAAATAGCGATGGATTCGCATCCGAGCAACGCGGAATCGTACGCGCCGCCGCGGCAGTAATTTCCGGTGGACGGCCAGACCGCCTTTTGCGTCGTCGGGTCAAACTGACCGGTCACGAGTCGCGGCACGAGACAACTGAACGCGGCCCCGACTTTGTGCGCGCCGGTCGGAAACCATTTGCCAACCAACGCCACAATGCGCGCCCGAACACCCGTCAGCGAAGAGGGAAGCTCGAGGTAATTGACCCCGCCAAACGTCCCGCCCGAAGCGCTGGGCTGGTTGTGCCAGTTGATGCGGAACAGGTTGCGCGGATGGATGTCCCACAAACCGATGCCCTTCAATTCATCCTTCACTTTCGCAGGAATTTTTGACGGGTCTTTCATTTGAGCATATGTGGGAATGATGATGTTGCGCTCCTTGGCGCGCTGGATAGCGTTCTTGCGGCGGGATTTATCAACGCTCAATTCAATAGTGGTCATTGAAATTCTCCTGAATGGGTTGTCTGACAACTTGAATTATAGCGCACAACCGGCAGATAGAGAACCAAGATTTCCAATTAGCAGGACTGATAAATAATAGCTCGTCAAATGTCAAAATGGCAGTTTGGTTTGAACAATTTTGGCTGACAAACCGCCGCGCTATCTTAGTGATTTTCTCATTCTCTCCAAAGCTTCGACAAGCGTAGTGCGCGGACAACCAAAGTTCAAGCGGACGTAATCTTCACTACCTTTTCCGAAAATTTTTCCAT
>JAKAMM010000098.1 GCA_021812905.1 Chloroflexota bacterium
TCGGTGTGTAGTAACAGGGGTTTTACGAAATGATACGCCAGAAGAACATGTTCGCCAGCGAATTTCACGTAGTTTGCTTGAAGATTATGGCTATTATAAAGACCATATTGAGATTGAATTTACTGTCAATCTTGGTCGAGCAAAAAAGCGCGTGGACATCGCGATATTCTCTGGGGGAGCGGCACATAAACAAGAAAATATCAAAACTATTATAGAATGTAAAAAGGAAGATATCAAACCTTCCGACCGAGATAACGGTGTTGAGCAATTAAAATCATACCTTGCGGCTTGTCCAAATGCTAAATATGGTATGTGGATTGGTTCCGAGTTACAAGTATGGGAGCGACAAGTTTCCAAGAAGGGGGATGTATATTTTGAAGACGCAGCCGACATACCACGTTTTGGTTTAGAAGCACCCGCACCAATAAATTTCACTGACCTTGTACCTGCTCAGGAAGAATTGATTGGCATATTTAAGCGTTGCCATAATTACATTCATGGTAATCAGGGTTTGCAAAAGGAGTTAGCATTTCAGGAATTGTTGAAATTGATTTTTTGCAAAGTCTACGATGAAGACACAACAATAACTGGGCAAATGCGTTTCTTTATCAGCAATGAAGAGAAACGCTCAGATATTGGTCAGCGACGTTTGAAAAATGCTATTGACCAATTGTTTACGGAAGTCAAAAATCGTTACCCATATATTTTTGGAAAAGATGAATACATAAAACTTGACAATCGTGTTTTAGCATATGTCATTGGGGAATTACAACGTTATTCACAGTTGCAGACTCAGGCAGATGTAAAAGGCACAGCGTATGAACAGTTGGTAGGTAGTAACTTGCGTGGCAATAGTGGAGAGTTTTTCACGCCGCGCAATGTGTGCGAAATGGCGGCACAGATGGTGCTTGCTACCTTCCCGCCAGAAAAATGGTTGAAATTAAAAGTACTTGATTGCGCTTGCGGGACAGGCGGATTTTTAGTAGCCACAATGAATTTCTGGCGGAAATATTTATTGGACATTCAACGAAAAAAATATCCCAATGATAAAAGCAGAGCGTTAGAGGAAACCTCTCGGCTATTGAAAGAAATAGCAAATCAATATCTTTCTGGAATTGATTTCAATCCAATTCTCGTGCGTGCGGCACAGATGAATTTAGTTATGCATGGTGATGGCTCAACTAATGTTTATCATGCCAACTCGTTGTTACCACCTGGAGAGTGGTCGTCAGAAGACAGCAACGATGTAGTAGGTTATATTAAGCCAAACTCGTTTGATATCATTTTGGCCAATCCACCCTTTGGCTCAAAAATACCGATTGATGATCCACATATACTTGAACAGTTTGAATTAACAAAATTTGAAATGGATGATGGGGCAAGAAGAACGTCTATGCCGCCAGAGCAACTTTTCATTGAGCGGTGTTTGTATTTACTAAAACCAGGTGGTCGTATGGCAATTGTCTTGCCAGACAGTATTCTGTCCAACCCAGGTCTTGCTTTTATCCGCCGTTGGGTTTTGAAACGCGCAAGATTAATTGCAAGTGTAGACTTGCCGCAAGTGACTTTTGAACCGTACACAGGAACACAAACAAGCGTTTTAATTCTTCAAAAGAAAACTCGTCAAGAAATGGATATTGAGAAAGAACTTGGCAAAATCAAAGATTATGAAATTTTTATGACAACGCCCCAAGCAGTTGGGCATGATAGGCGTGGGGAGTTTCATTATCTTCGCACACCTGAAGGTGAATTGATTGAATACGATGACGAGATTGAAGTACAACGTCGCAACACAAAAGGGAAGTTGATTACCGAAAAACGCACTGTTCGTAAGACAGAAAAGTTTGACCAGTTGCCCGAAGTGGTGCGTTACTTCGCTGAATGGGTAAAAGAGAGGCAGGGGTGGCTAAATGCGTCCGAGTGATAGTATTTACGATTCTGTTTTCAAGGGCACGTCACAGCAAGAAGAACGCCGCCAGAACTTTGCAAAATCTGGCTGGCTTGTTTCGATTCCATTAAGCATTGTTCAAGCGCACCAACTTTTGCAAGGCGAACAAAGGTTTGATGGAGAATATTATGCGGCTAAAGCAATTGCAGCAACAAGAGCCGTTTATGAATCAAGAGCCGTCTATGAAGCTGGACGTGAAGTTAAACTTTTGAAAGAAGTAACTCACCCAATTTACTATCCAGGTCGTTTTAAGCGAATCTATGCAAAAACAAAAACAGATGGAAAGCCTTTTCTTACTGCTTCTGAAATGCAACATTTCAGACCACTTAGTAAAGAGTTCTTGGCAAACAATACGAATTATGTAGATAAATGTAGTGTAGAACCTGGTTGGATTCTTGTAACAAGGTCTGGTACAGTGGGAAGATGTGTTTTGGTTGGGAAACGGTTATCACAATTCGCTGTTTCAGATGATGCCCTGCGCGTTCAAGCCAAAGATTTACCAGTGGGGTATATCTACTCGTATTTATCTAGTTGGATTGGTAATGGTTTGTAGTGGACCCATAAAACTGGACACCATGCTTAGGGTAGAATGGCTACCCAGAAACGAGGTCCAGAATGGTGTCACGCAGGAAGTTCAGTGCCGAGTTTAAGGTCAAGGTTGTGCTGGAACTGATCGGTGGGAAGAAAAGTTTAGCCGAAGCCGGTCGCGAATATCAGATCAAAGATACAGTGCTGTCGCGCTGGAAGCAGGAATTCTTGGAACGGGCCACGGAGATCTTCGAGCAGCCGCAAGACGATCAGGAGAAAGATGTGCGTATCGCTGAGCTGGAGCGCATGGTCGGCCGTCTGACCATGCAAGTGGAGGTCTCAAAAAAAGTGTTGAGCTATGCCAGCTCGTTGCGCAAGAACGGCGATCCATTGTAGAGGCAGTGATGGCTGATCAAAGCTGTTCGGTGAAAATAGCCTGTGACTGTATGGGCATTTCGCGCAGCACGTATTATTATCGATCGCATCGACTGGAGGAGGGTCAGCTCGGTGCCGATGTGGAGACAGTGGCCAGGCAGTATCCGAAATACGGAACGCGGCGGGTCACACATCAACTGCGACGAGCGCCTTATCACTACCGGATCAACCGCAAGCGGATCCGGCGGCTCATGCGCCAGAAAAGGCTGTTGCGCCCCGTAAAACGGGCCAAATATCGCACCACCGACAGCACACATCCCTACCCACGCTATCCCAACCTGGTGACCGATCTGGAGATCATTCGGCCAGAGCAAGTTTGGGTCTGCGACATTACGTATGTACGTCTTGGCCAAGGATTCGTTTTCCTGGCAATCGTGTTGGATGTTTTTACTCGGGCTATCCGCGGTTGGAACCTGAGCCATAGTTTGGATGTGGATCTGACCTTGGTGGCTCTACGGCGCGCCCTGAGTTTGTGTATTCCTGAAATCCATCACAGTGATCAAGGGATTCAATATGCCTCACAAGCGTACACCGAGGTGTTAAGACCATTGGGCATTCAGATCAGTATGGCGACACAAGGTAAGCCCGAAGAGAACGGCTACGCCGAACGGTTAATGAGAACCATCAAAGAAGAGGAGGTAGACCTTTCCGACTATCAGGATTATCATGACGCTTATCAGCAGATTGGACGTTTCATCGAGGACGTGTACATGACGAAGCGTATTCACTCTGCCTTGGGATATCTGACGCCCGCTGAGTTCGAGGCCGCCTGGCAGCTCGCTCAGTTGGAGCAGGGTACCCCCTAAGAATCACTAAAAAACTGTCCAATTTTTGGGGTCCATTACAAGTCTATTACTGATCGTTTCTTTTATAAAAGAAAATCATACGAACATGAGGAAGAAGTCCGTATTGTTCTATTTAATTTAAATGATGAATGGCCTTCAAGTATTCATGCAATTGAAGCCGAGGGCGGAGTCTATATCAAGACACAAATTGACACTTTGATTGATAAAGTTTACGTAGCGCCTAATTCCCCAGATTGGTTTCAAGAATTGGTTGAAAATATCGTTAATATATATGGGTTTCATAAAGAGGTAAAAAGAACCTCGCTTGATGATAAAGCACTGTACTAAAACGCATCTTGTCAATTCAAGACTTCCGAAGCCTAAACTTCGGAAGTCTCTTTGTTTATTTTCCTAATCGCGCCCTTTCCTCTTCAATCACATTGTCCTCAAGCTTCTTGAATAATGGGCCAGGCTGATTCAGTTTTTTCCCAGGCTGTAACTCGCTGGGCTTCCATTGCAATCCTTCAACAGATTTGTATCTCAGTACCGTATGCTCGCCGAGCGAGTCTTTGACCGTCTCGGTATATTGCTCGCCAAAGAGCGGAGTCTCGTAGCCGAAGAATTCATGCAGTCGCTGTGATGTGAAGGGCAGGAACGGTGCGAACATTACTTTGAGCGAGTCGATGGCTTTGAGCGCGGTGTAAACTGTTTTGGCTGCGCTATCTTTATCGGTTTTGATGGCTGACCATGGCGCGTTGGTATCGAGATATTGATTGACCACGGTGGCGAGTTTCATCGCTTCGCCCAAGGCCGAGCGCAGGCGCACGGCTTCGAGTTCCGCGCCTACAGTGTTGAATCCGTTTTCGATAGTGGCGAGCAGTTCGAGGTCCGCGGGACGAAGCGTAGGGGCGGATCGCGATCCGCCCCTACGCATATCGTCCACATCAGGCACATGCCCATCCCAATTCTTGTAACAGAACGCCAGCACGCGGTTCGCAAGGTTGCCCCACGTCGCCACCAGTTCGTTGTTGTTGCGCGCCACGAACTCAGCCCAATCCCAATCGCTGTCTTTCGCTTCGGGCATGTTCACGGTCAGGTAATAGCGCAGCGCGTCAGGGTCGAAACGCGTCAGTGCATCGCGTCCCCACACAGCCCAGTTGCGCGAGCCGCTGATCTTCCTGCCTTCGAGATTCATGAACTGATTGGCTGGCACGTCATACGGCAGGATCAATGGAATTTCTTCACCCGAGAAAATTTCCATGAACGCGCTTCCGACTCCCATCAACTCGGCGGGCCACAGCGACGTGTGGAAGAAGATGTTGTCCTTGCCGATGAAGTGGAATTGCTTCGCTTTGGGATTCGTCCACCAATCGCGCCACCCTTCTTTCTGACCCGATACCTGCGCCCACTCAATGGGGGCGGAGAGGTAGCCGATAACGGCCTCGAACCACACGTAGAGTTTTTTCGTTTCCCAACCCGCCTCACTGACAGGGACGGGGATGCCCCAATCGAGGTCGCGTGTGATGGCGCGCGGCTTGAGTCCCTCGGCTTCGATCTTTCTCAGCGATTCGCCCAGCACGGTATCGCGCATGTGATCGGCGCGTTCCTGGAGGAAGTTTTTGACATCAAGTTCGAGTTTGGAAAAATCAATATAGAAATGTTCGGTGTCGCGCAGTTCAGGCAAAGACGTATCGCCCTCGACCTTCGAGCGCGGGTTGATCAGTTTGGTGGGGTCTAGCACATTGCCGCACGCGTCGCATTGATCGGAGCGCGCGCCTTCGGCGCCGCAGATGTAGCAAGTCCCTTCGATGTAGCGATCGGGCAGGAAGCGGTTCAGTCCAGGCGAGAACCATTGCGGCTCCGTCTTCTTGAACAGGAATCCGTTTTTCTGCAACGCCAAAAAGATGCTTTGCGAAACCTTGAAATGATTCTCGCTGTGGGTGGTTGTGTACAGGTCATACGAAACGCCGATCTGCTTGAACAGGTCAATGAAACCTTCGTGATAGAACTTGTACACTTCCTCGACGGTTTTGCCTAATTTATCAGCGGCGAGCGTGACGGGCGTGCCGTGTGAGTCCGTGCCTGTGATCATCAGCACGTTGTTGCCTTTCAGACGGTGGTAGCGCGCGACGATGTCACCGGGCAGGTGCGAACCTGTCAGGTTTCCGACGTGGATTTCAGCATTGGCATAAGGCCATGCGACTGCGATTAAGATGTTTTCGGGCATAGGTGACTCCGTGATTCGATAATTGTGAAAAGGGTGTCGGGAATCGTTATTCGATATTCGTAATTCGGCTTGATGATTGGGGAGTCTTTGAAACCTTCAGCCGATTTCCGATTCTCGAATATCGAGTATCGGCCCTTACAAACAAAAAGGCCGTCCGCGAAATGGACAGCCCGTTTTCGTTCAGGTGCGTAAATCTAACGTGCTTTCCACTCAGCGCGGCAAGACATGGACATTTGCACCCCCATGCTGGGGGCTTTGGCCATGGTCATTGTCACCATTGGGAAGGCGGGTTTCGTAAACATTGCGCCAAGTTTACTATGTCCTTCGCCATGTGACAAGTGGAGCAGCGCCTTTCAATGGCACCATTCAACGAAGTCAAACGTCTAAAAGAATTTTTAGCAGACGAAAAGATTCTGATTTGATGTACGCGGCTTATCGTGTATAATCCGCAACGCACGCCCCCGTAGCTCAATGGATAGAGTGCCTGACTTCGAATCAGTAGGTTGTGGGTTCGAGCCCCGCCGGGGGCGCCAGAAAAGGGATAGCCCATTCCAAGGCATAAACAGAGACTTTCCGAAACGGAGTCTCTATTTATTTGGTGTTCTCAACCCTGCAATACGGCTTACTGTTTTGTAGAAACATCCAACACCATTGGGTCAACTTGACATTGCCTTGCCCTGTGCTAAAATTGCCTCACTATGATTGAGGACAGCCCACTGGTACGTTTCGTGTGGTTGCCTCGTCCCTTTT
>JAKAMM010000099.1 GCA_021812905.1 Chloroflexota bacterium
ATTGAGCATCATGATGCTCTCTTGTCTGTTGAAACGTTGATCATCCTGCGCGTTGGTTGTGGTGATTGGTTCGCCGCTTTCGATGACGCGTTGCACGATGGTGCGGCTGGTGGCGGCTTCTCTGGACTTGATGGATTCCTGTTCCCAGTTGCGTGCCACTTGCGTCACCATCTCGCCTTTTTCGTTTCGTAGCATCAGGAAGCCGCGTTCAGCGTGCGTCAGGCGCACAATGTTATCCATCACGATGCGCAAGACTTCGTCATGTTCCAAAGATGAGTTAACAACCTGTCCGATATTGGCAAGCGCCATCAAATTGCCATGCTCGGCTTCGAAAGACTTAATTTGCTGGCTAACGTTGTAGAGCTTATCAATTAGGCTGGTCAGATCTTCAATAGAATTGGGCGGCAGGTCGCGAGCCTTCTTTTTCTGTAAGGCGTCGCGCAAAGTCCCGGCCTGCAGGCCGAGCGCCAGGATTTGATCGTGGATGGTTGTAGGTTTGGTCTTGTCGGAATTCATGGCTTACCTTGTGTAATCTTCGCCGGTGAAAACATTTACGATTCGCTGGATGAGGGCGCGGACGGTATGCAACAGGATGAAGAAACTTGCGCGTCGAGCGCGGGACAAATCGGCGGGGCGCGGCGTAAACAGTGCGGACTCGTGTTCAAACTTCAACGCTTCGATGTGCGTTTCAGCCGATGGCAGTAACTTGCTCAATAACACGGCTCGTTCATTCGGCGTGACATCCATTGGTTGCGGCTTGCCCAGCCAGCGCAGACTCAAATTGATTGTCGCAAAGGAACGTTCAACCGGCATCAGTTGAATCCAGCGCCGCCAGTTTTCCATCCATGTGGACGTTGTCAAACCGCTTTGTTGCCAGGATTTTGATAAGTATAACGTCAGTCTGCCAATCAAGCGATAGCGATGTATGACAAATATAATGAGTGCCAAAGCCAGAAGTGGAATGAAAAATATCAAACTGATCCCCAGCGGAGTTTTGGCAAACGGAATCGATTGTGATGTGGTTGGCATGGCTGTACTGGGCGATGGCGTTTGGTCGCCTTCACTCAGCGGCTTGCGCGGCGGCAGGACGGACGTGTTATCCACTCCATTTTGGGCTGGTGCATCCGGGCGTGCCAACGCATCCTGGTTGACAGTCGGCTCGAATTCCACCCAGCCGACGCCGGGGAAATACACTTCAGGCCAGGCATGTGAGTCGCGTCGGCGGACGGTGTACGTATCGTTTTGATGCTGACCCTGTGCGAAGCCCACCGCCAGCCGGGCCGGGATTCCTGCTGAGCGCAGCAGCAACACTTCGGCAGAGGCGTAATAATTGCAAAAGCCTTTTTTATAGTCGAACAAAAACCATAAGATCGGATCACGGCCTTCGGGCGCTGGCGGCAGGCTGGTGGTGTATTGCATGTTCGCGCGCAGATAATTCGTGATGGCAGAGGCCTTATCGTACGGCGTTTGATTCTCCTCGCCGATCTTGTCAACCAGTGCTTTGATATTGGGTTTAATTGTGTCCGAGATTCCGAGATAGCGGTTCTTGACCCAATCCGGATAATCCGTTCCGGCGGCGCGCAACTGCTCGACATTTGGATCACCGATCTCTGCGCGCACCTGGTAGCCGGTTCCCATTTCAATCGCCGGATTCGCGTTCCACGCCATGACATCGTTAACTTTCGTATCGATACGCGTTGCTGTGACTGTGCCGGATTTATCCACCCAGACCGGTTGCGAGGGCGCGTACAACAGACTTTGGCTCGGAAGTTGGAGCGTGAATTGCAGGAACGCCAGACCGCGATTGTCAGTGTTGGGAATTTTCAAGTCGGGGTTGCTTGGCTCAAAGTCCAGGGTTGCGGCGGGGGAACTGATCCATTGTCCGTTGCTGTAAACATCGTAAACGCGTCCGCGCCAGTAATAGCGCGTTGAGAATTCCGGCAAGGATAAAACTTTTACCATAAAGACCGGCGAATCACCGAGCGCTGCCTCGCGTCCGAGCGCCAGCGTGTCGCCATAAAAATTTATCCCGCCATTTGCGTAGGGCGAATCGAGCGAACTGACCGCGTTCGATAAGCGCTCGCGCAGCGGCTTGGTGAGTTGGTTCCATCTATCTGATGCAGATTGCCAACTCGAGAGCGAGGTCGGTATGATCCAGGCGATGAAGACGAGGCTGGCAACGGTGGCAAACAAACCGCTGAAAATATTCGGCCAGGCATCTTCGTTGACGAGGACGCGGCGGCGCGCCCATTCGGTCTGATTGCGCCGGTAATAGTCGCGGCCTAACAATAACAGCGCCAGCAGGATGTAGACTGCCAGCCACCACGAACTGTACGTCTGATAATCATCATAAACCTGGATGAGCAGTGTTGTGATCCCGGCCGGGAGGATGGCGGCCGGCAAATTATTGTGCCGTGTCAACCAGTAACCCGCGCTCAGGCCGAGCAGCCAGAATCCCAAAGAGATGAAAGCTACGAAGAAAAGCGAATCTTTGACCGGCTGGTGCTGGATAAATTGAACGAGCGAGACAAGCAAAATCTTGTTCACACTGACAAGCTGATCCATGATGGACAAATCCTGATCCATCGCTTTGATCATTTGCCACGGAAGCAGGACGAGTGTGTAGCCGATGGCCAGCCAGATAACGGTGTGTCGTTGAAACCGGCTGATGCCGAGCGCCAATCCGAGCGCGGTTCCGAAGACGGCCAATATCTCGGCAAAATAAAGATACGCAGTCCAGTCGGTTGTGACGAGGCGCGCCGCGGCTACTTGAATGATAAGGAAGAGCAGGGTAGCCGATAACCAATCCCAGGCGCGGCGGGATGAATTTTGCATGGCCTGAGTGTACAATAATTGAAGCAGGCTCGTCAATCGTAAGTTAAGGAGTCGCCATGAATTCCCTGTTTGATAACGGCATTCAATTGATCCTTCTCATCCAAAAATTTTCCTGGCTTGAAGCGCCCATGCGTTTTTTTTCCTTCCTCGGCTCTGAATATTTTTTCCTGTTCGCTTTGCCGGTTATATACTGGTGCATTGATTCTGCTCTTGGCCTTCGCATTGGCGTGATCCTGCTTTTCACTGGCGGCTTGAATGACATTCTCAAGATGGCCATGCTAGGCCCGCGTCCGTATTGGTTTAGCGCGCAGGTCAAGGCGCTCTCGGCCGAGTCATCTTTCGGTGTGCCGTCCGGGCACGCGCAAAGCGCGACGGTTGTGTGGGGCACGCTCGCGAATCGTTTAGGCAGGGCCTGGGCCTGGATCGTCGCGATCACAATCATCTTTCTGATCGGCTTCTCGCGCATATTCCTGGCTGTCCATTTTCCGCATGATGTCCTGCTCGGTTGGATTCTCGGCGCGTTAACTCTGTGGTCTTTCATCGCATTATGGGATCGTGTCGCGGCCTGGGTCAAACAAAAATCATTTGCTCAACAAATGGTGATGGCATTGATCGTTTCATTTGCGATTGTTTTATTTGGCGGACTTGCCTTCTATGGATTGCGCGATTACGTCTTTCCGCAGGAATGGATGACGAATGCGCTTCGGGCCGGGGACCCGTTACCGGCTCCCGTTTCGATGGATGGGATTCTCACTTCGGCCGCTACGCTCTTCGGCATGTTGTCAGGCCTGGCGTGGATAAACCGTCGAGGCGGGTATCAGGTTTCGGGTCCGGTGGGGAAGCGGGTCTTGTCTTTTGTCATCGGATTGATTGGCATCCTCATTTTGTATTTGGGGTTGAAGATGATTTTTCCATCCGGCGATTCGCTTCCCGCTTATTTCTTCCGTTACCTTCGTTACGCGTTGGTCGGTTTTTGGATTTCGGGCGGCGCGCCTTGGTTGTTTTTTCATTTCAAAATTGCCAGACACAACCCCTAGAGGGTCAATCTGATATAATCGCCATCGCAACTGTAAAAAATTTATGATGGGATTCGGATGACACTCGAACGCGGAACACTTTTACATAAACGTTATCGCATTGTTGAGATACTGGGCCAGGGCGGTATGGGATCGGTTTATCGCGCCGTGGATGAGAACCTCGGCGTGGATGTGGCCCTCAAGGAAAATCTTTTTACAACAGATGAATACTCGCGCCAGTTCCGTTTGGAAGCAGTGATCCTGGCGAATTTGCGCCACCCGAACATGCCGCGTGTTTCCGATCATTTTGTGGTCGGCGATTCCGGTCAATATCTTGTGATGGATTTTATCGAGGGCGAGGATCTTCGTCAGCGCATGGAGCGCATGGGCACGATCACCGAAGACGATGCGATCATGGTTGGCGCCGCCATCTGTGACGCGCTGACTTATTTACACGCACGCAAGCCGCCGATCCTGCATCGCGATATCAAGCCGGGTAATGTCAAGATCACCCCCGATGGTCACATCTTCCTCGTGGACTTTGGTTTGGCAAAAGTGGTGCAGGGTAGTCAGGCCACGACTACCGGCGCACGTGCCATGACGCCCGGTTATTCTCCCCCTGAACAATATGGCACGGCCCGCACTGATCCACGCACTGATATTTATTCATTGGGTGCTACATTATATGCCGCGCTGTGCGGCATGATCCCCGAAGACGGTTTGGCGCGTGCCATGGATAATGCCCAACTGACTTCGCTTCGCAAGCGCAACACAAAAATTTCCCGCCGTTTGGCCGCTGCAATCGAAAAGGCTATGGCGATTGACCCTGCTGATCGTTTTCAATCCCCGGATGATTTCAAGAAGGCGCTGCTCAATTCAAAATCCAAGACCCAGCACCTGACCGGGGAGTTCACGGTCACACCGCCGCCTGACGTGCCGGATGGCCCGCCTGAAGGCAGGAAAGATAAAAAGAGCGAACCCAAGTCTGACGAGCCGGGCGTGCCACTTCCGCCTCCGCCGATTGATGAAGATAAACCGTTTGTTCCGCCCAGGAAACGCCGCGGCGGAAACGGCGCATGGTTTTGGCTTCTGTTATTATTGATCGCGGCTCTTATATCCGTTGCCGTTTTCTTCCCGGATGTTTTACCTGCCAGTTTGCGTAACGCATTGCCGTACATTATTAATCCGACATCAACTGCGACTCCTCTGCCGACAAATATGCCACTTCCCACCGTGGCGGATATTATGCCGACCAAAACGGTTTCACCTGTCCCGCCTTCTCCAACCTTTACATTGACTCCAACCAAGATTGCAACTGGAGTTGCAACGGGGACTTTAATCCCTGGTAAGACTCCAACCGAGATACCTACACTTTTACCTACGCCCATAGGCGGCGGAATGGGACAAATTGCATTTGCTTCAGACCGGGCAGGTGGAGCGCCGCAGATTATTTTGAGCGATATTGCTGGTGAGCACGTCCAGCCGATTACGAATATTCCTGAAGGCGCCTGTGCTCCTTCCTGGTCGCCGGATGGTACGCAGCTCGTCTTTGTCTCGCCGTGCGGTCATCGTTTGGATCTCTCTGAGAATCCTCCCAAAGATACAGCGCTTTACATTATCAATGCCGATGGAAGTGGTCTCACGCCCATACCTACCGTCCCCGGCGGAGACTTCGAACCTGCCTGGGCGCCCGATGGCAGCCGCATTGCCTTTACTTCCCTGCGCGATGGGCACATGCAAATCTATGTCTACAACCTGACCGATCAATCGGTCAAGCGGCTGACGAATACGCTGATCAATGTAGATACCCGCCAGCCATCCTGGTCGCCGTTCAGCAATCAGATCGCGTTTGCGGAAAAACGTGTCGGCGCTTATCAGATATGGACCATGACGGATGCCGGCGAGGGCCAACAACAGATCGTGCGCAGCGGTCAGGACTTCTGGGATTATCTGCCGATCTGGTCGCTGGATGGAAAGATGATCCTTTTCAACGAGCGCAATGCCAACGGCCCCGTTCAGCCGTGGGCGCTAAGTATCGTATATGAAGATCGCAACACGAATCAAGGCACAAGGCTGAAGCTTGGATCAGGGCCGATCGAGAATTTGCACTACTCTCCAGATGGTTTCTGGCTGGCTTTTGAAGGCTTCAGTGACAACGGAAATAATAGAGATATCTTCTTTGCAACTCTTTCTGGAGCGCAACTGACACGTTTTACAAAAGACCCCGGCGTGGATTTTGACCCCGCCTGGCGGCCGATTGTTCCGTAATCAGAATTTGTGAACTGTAGAGACGACCCAGCGGGTCGTCTCTCTTATTCTTACACTCCTCTTATTGACCTCATCCCTCCCGCATGTTATCATTTCTGCCAGTTATGCTGGCACTCTCCAAAAGAGAGTGCCAGGTTGTGCGAAGGCATAAATGTACGAACTGACTGAACGCCAAAAAACCCTGCTGGTTCTGATCATTCGTGAATACATCGACACCGCTCAGCCTGTCGGCTCGAAGCGGCTGGCAGAGCATTATCATCTTGACCTTTCCCCGGCCACCATTCGCAACGAGATGTCTGCGTTGACTGAGATGGGTTACCTGCGGCAGCCGCACACGTCCGCGGGGCGCGTGCCCAGCGAGGAAGGTTATCGCTACTTTGTTGGACAGATGATTCATCAGGCCGAGTTGCCTGAGTCGGTCCGGCACACCATCTCGCATCAGTTCTATCAGGCGCGCCCCGATGTGGATCAGTGGATGCACCTGGCCGCGTCTGTGCTGGCGCATCAATCGCAGGGCGTTTCGGTTGTTACCGCGCCGCGCGCCGATG
>JAKAMM010000100.1 GCA_021812905.1 Chloroflexota bacterium
CACATCGCCTGAAAAACTCGGCTACGGCGTAGCGCGCAACTTGATCGCCAGCAAATATCAGGGCGCGATCCACTTCGTCAGCCAAAAGAGCGGCGAACTTTTTGGACGCGCACTCTACACCGACCTCGCCCAGGTCCCAGACCCGGTTGACTTGGCGGTGCTGGTGGTTCCGTCCACGGCCATGGCCGAGGCGATTCAATCGTGCGCCAAACGCGGCATCCACGCGGCCATTCTCGTCTCAGCCGGGTTCCGCGAAGCGGGTCCCGAAGGCGCGGCGCTTGAAAAGAAATGTCTTGAAGTCGCGCAGGCTAACCAGGTCCGCCTGCTTGGGCCGAACTGCATTGGCACCATTGACACGCATCTTCCGCTCGACACAACTTTCCTCCAGCCGCCCATGCCGGCCGCGGGCGGCATCGCCTTCGCATCCCATTCGGGCGCGTTCTGCGCCGCTATCATTGATTGGTCGCGCCATCAGGGTTTCGGATTTTCGCAACTGGTCAGCCTCGGCAATCAGGCCGACATCAACGAGACCGACGTGCTTCCGCTGCTCGCCGACGATGAGCACACGCGCGTCATCGTGCTGTACATGGAAGGTGTTTCGGATGGTCCTCGCTTTGTGGATGTAGCCCGCGAGGTGACCCGGCGCAAGCCGGTCATTGCGCTCAAAGTTGGGCGCTTCGAATCCGGACAGAAAGCGGCTGCCTCGCATACGGGAGCCTTGGCCGCATCTGACACCGCCTTCGACGCGGCCTTTGTCAAAGCCGGAATCTTTCGCGCCGACTCCGCCGAGCAGATGTTCGACTGGGCGCGTGTGCTGGAAGTTTGTCCGTTGCCTGGCAGGTTGAGTAGCCGCGAAGCGGCGTATCGAAACCCGCACAACGTTGCCGTGCTGACAAACGCCGGCGGCCCCGGAGTCATTGCCGCCGACGCGCTGGAAATCAATGGCTTGCGGCTTGCAAAATTAGGCGACGCCACCGAAAAAACTTTGGCCGCGACTCTGCCTCCCGCGGCCGGGATTCATAATCCGGTTGACATGCTGGCATCTGCTTCGCCGCGGAATTACGCCGATTGCCTGAAACTTTTGCTGGGTGATTCCAACGTCGATTCGGTGATGATCATCCTGCCTCCCCCGCCGATGTTCACAACTGAATCAGTTGCCGACGCGATCATTCCAATTATTCAATCTTCTAAAAAACCAGTCGTGATTGCATTGTTTGGTTCAGAATTAACGGCAAGCGCATTTGAACGATTCAATCTTGCAAGAGTCGCAACTTATACATTCCCTGAACGTGCCGCGTCTGCGTTGGGAATTCTTGCTCGCCGTGCGGATTTTATTAAACACGAAGGTACACAGAGGGAAAGGCCATTCTCCATTAACCATCCTCCACAAAACCCAAGTGCCGACAAACTTATGTCTGCCTATGGTATCCCAGCCGCGCCGATCAAACTTGCGCGCAACGAAAACGAAGCCACGATGATCGCAACTGAACTTGGATTCCCCGTTGTGATGAAAATCGCATCGCCGGATATTTTGCACAAGTCAGATATCGGCGGCGTTTTATTGAACATCAAAACAGAAGTAGAAGTCCATCATGGCTACACGCTCCTTCTTGAACGCGCCAAGGCCGCAAAACCGAACGCCAAAATTGACGGCGTTCACATCCAGCGACAAATTCCGGATGGACAGGAAGTCATCGTTGGCGTGGTGCGCGATGCGACTTTTGGGCCGCTGGTCATGTTCGGTTCGGGCGGAGTCGAAGCGGAGGGACTCAAGGATGTGGCATTCGCCCTCGGGCCGTTGAGTCCGCTCGAGGCGCAGGAAATGATGCACAAGACCTGGGCGGGGAAAAAGCTCGACGGGTTCAGGAACATCCCGGCGGCGGATAAGTCCGCAGTGCAAGACATCTTAATTAAATTATCCTGGCTCGCGCATGAACATCCCGAAATATCTGAAATAGAAATCAACCCGCTGCGCGCTTTGACCAAAGGCGCGCTGGCAGTTGATGTTAGAATTAAATTATAGATGTCACCGCAAGCACTCTCGCAAAACAATCTGTGGTTAAATTAATCCATGAGCTTATTCTCGCGACGCGATTTTCTAAAACTAAGCGGCCTTGCTCTCGCGGCCAGTGCCTTCTCGCGCTTCGATCTCCCAGCTATAGTAAGCAATGGGCTGGTTATTCTCTATCACGGAAGCCGCAATTTTCGCAAAGTCGCCATAGCCTTTGATGACTGTTGGCATCCAAAAGTTCTGGATCAATTAATGGGAATGGTGGCACCCTATCCAGGTTTTCACCTTACATTCTTCGCGATTGGCGATGCCATTTTGATTGGCGAAACTTTGAGTCCCGGAATCTGGAAGCGGATTTATCAAAGCGGTCATGAGATTGGCTACCACACTATGCACCATACCGATATGATGTCGTCCAATGATATGCTTGCAGACTTTGACCAATGGATAAATGTATTGCAGCAAGTTTTGGGGTTTCTGCCTGAAGTACATTTTGCTAAAGCACCCGGTAACTACGTGAGCAAATCATTTGAGATTTTGTGCAGTGAACGTGGTTTAGTTGACACAAGATATTCTATCGGCTATGAGGCTGAAACCGTGGATGAAGGCTTGCTCTATGCTACTCGGACTCAAAACGGCGATATCGTCCAGATGCACACATACCAAGATCCGCCCCACGGAAGGTTTGATGTGGAAATTACTGCAAAGGTTGTGCCTTATCTTGCAGGGCAAGGTTTCAGCCTCGTCACCATGTCGCAGTTATACGATGATGTTCTGCGCGACCAGATCAACTCAAATGGATGCGACAAAGGGACGGGTCAGTCGTTAACGCGCACTTGTATCGAATAACGGTAGGGGCGGATCGCGCTCCGCCCCAACTTTTTTAAACCAAGTTTGCATATTTATCAGCAAACAACGCGGGCTGTCCGCCGGTATGCCAGAATAAAACCGTTTCATTCTTTTTGAAGAATCCCTTGCGGATCAAATCGATCAGACCCGCCGCGGCACGACCCGTATAAACCGGGTCCAACAACAAACCTTCATTACGCGCGAACATGCGGACGGCTTCGCGTTCCGCTTCGGTCAGGACACCGTAACCGGCGCGGCAGTAATCGGCATTTGCCAACACGTCAGCCAGAGTGAACTCAATCCGTGCCCCGAGCTTTTCGCTTGCATCCGAAGCCAACGCGGACACATGGGTTTTCAGCCAGTTTTCATCTTCATCAATGCTGATTCCCAACACCTTGCCTTTGAACCCAAACATACGCTGACCCAATACCAGCCCGGCATGCGTCCCACCCGACGATGTGCCGAATACGATCCAATCAGGACAACCTTGCGAAGGTTTAGAATCTTCGCAAGGTAACTGGCGCATGAATTCTTCGACAGCAAAAACATAGCCCAACGCGCCGGTCGGACTCGATCCGCCGTACGGCACAAGATAAGGCTTGTTGCCATCGGCAACGGCTTTGTCAAAAGTCTCCTTCAAAATTCGGTCGCGGTCGGCGCGGTCAGCGACGGTGACGATCTGCGCGCCGAATAATCCATCCAGTAAAAAATTTGCGGAGGCCTGCTCAGGTTTCTGGCCCGTCAAAACCAAAATACATTTGAGCCCAAACTTCGCAGCCGCCGCCGCAGTCTGACGGCAATGATTCGATTGCATCGCGCCTGCGCTGATGAGCATGTCCGCGCCCTGGTCACGCGCTTCAGCGACAAGAAATTCCAGCTTGCGGGTTTTGTTGCCGCCGAAGGCTAGTCCGGTCTGGTCGTCGCGCTTGACCAATAAACGGGGTCCACCCAATGCCGCGGAAAGACGCGGCAATTCTTCGATTGGTGTCGGCAAATGAGCAAAGTTGAGTCGGGAGATTTGATGCATTGGATTTTCCTTTTTGAACCGCGAAGTAACGAAGAGCGCGAAGGGAGATTGGTCATATTTTTCTTGTGGGATATGGTGTCGGGCCTGAAAGATTATAAACCACGCGGCGGATGCCATGCTTCATTAATTTCACATTCCAATTGAGCAGAAAACCCAAATGGCAATCTTTGAGTTTTAGATACGTGAACAGCTGCGCTTCATGGATGGGTAGCAAGCTTTCAACTGCCTTGTTCTCAACAATGACAAGATCATCGATAAGCATGTCAATTCGATAACCAGCGTCAATTGTCTGCCCATCATAGACAATGGGCAATGCCACCTCAGTATAGACGCGCCGATTTCGCTTTTGTAATTCATGTTTCAAGCAATGCTGATATACCGACTCAAGCACCCCGGCCCCAAAGCTTGATAAACTTTGATCGCGCAATCAACTATGTCGCTCCCAACCGCTTCGATATTTTGAGACATCCATCCTCCTTCGTTTCAAAAAACTTCGCGCGCTTCGCGTTTTCGCGGTTTAATCTCTCACGGTTTGCTCGGTACGCGCCTTGCCGCGCGAACGCATCACATCCAGCACACGCGGCATAACTTCAACATACATTTTGTAGAAGAAAGAATTCGGCGCATAATCCCAGGCGCCCAGCGTGCGGAGGACCTGCCCGCCAAGTCCTTCCTTGAAACGATACACGCCCCACATCGAATCGCTTTCGCCGAAAATCTCCGGTGCGCCCCACAGATCGTATATTTTGCAGCCGTGATTTTTTGCGCGCTTCATCGCTTCCCATTGCAAAAGATAGGTCGGCATTTTTTCGCGATGAATATTTTTCGACATACCGTACACATAATATGCGCGGCCCGCAAAATAAAAAACGAAAATTGCGGCCACTGGCTCGCCGTCCACTTCGGCGATAATTGGTTCACAGGTTGGAAGGTTTAAAGGTTTGAAGGTCGGAACCTGCGAACTTTCCAACTTTTCAACATTCGAACTCATAAACGTTTCCCAAACCATTTTGTAATAACCTTCGTCGCGTATCACGAATCCATCGCGCACCGAAGTTTCGGCATACATTTTATAAAGCATCCGCAGATCGGCCTGTGTACCGACGCGCACGGTCACACCTTTTTTCTCCGCCAGCCGGACGTTGTAGCGCGTCTTCTGTTTCATGCGTGCCAGCATTTCTTCCTCGGACGCAGACAGATCAACCAGGACCGTATTTCGGAATTGAATCTGATCCGACGAAAATTTCCAGCCGCGCCACTTCAACTCGGACATCACAACCTGCCCGCCGTTATGGACGACATCTTCCTCGCTGGCCGGGACGCCCGTCCCCAGCACGACATCCGGGTCAAGTTTCAAAAAGATCGCGCCCTGTTTTTTAGCAAAGGCTTGCAAGTCATTCAAGACTCGATTTCGCAAAGACTCATCTTCCCAATTCATCAGCGGACCTTTGGGCGCGTACAAGACACTCGCATGGAACAAGCCGCGAAATGAGATCGTGCGCTTCAAGATCATGGCGGCGGCGCCCACCGATTCCCGATTTCCGATTCCCGATTCCCAAACCAATGGCATTGGCGTCCAGCCATATTTTTCTTTGACCTGCACCCATTCCCAAGTTTGTAGAAAATGTGGATTGGGAAGTTGGGCGATAAGATGATTCCAATCAGCAGCTGTTCCGATAAAAGCTTGCATTATCCGCCCTCTCGCCCGGCCAAAGTGGCAGGCTCGCTTCCTGCCATGCGCCAAAGATAAAGTTTGTAGAGCAATGGATTGTAGACTCGATCCATCGCCTGACTTGCGCGCTTCAAGTCGCCTCCGAAGCCGCGCTTGAAACGATAGACTCCCCATAGACCATCGTGACGAGTCTCGAACTCTGCTTCGAGATTCGATTCGTCCGCATCGGGCACACCCCATAGGTCGTATTCTTCGCAGCCATGTGCTTTCGCCCAACGCATGGCTTCCCACTGCAAAAGATAAGTCGGCATGCGATTGCGCTCCTGGTCATTCGATGCGCCATAAACATACCAGGCACGCCGTCCGTGAGTAAAGACCATCAGCGCGGCCAGCGGCTTGCCTTCGAATTCCGCGACCAGCAATTCGCAAAATCCAATTGGATGAAATAGTTCGTACGCGCGGCGATAATATTCCAGCGAGTGGACGCCGAATCCATCGCGCCCGCCGGTAACCTGCAGCATTTGATGAAAGCCGTCGAGATCGTCCCAGGCGCGCACGGTCACGCCTTTTTTTTCAGCGAGACGAATGTTGTAGCGCGTCTTCTGTTTCATGCGCGCCAGAATTTCATCCTCAGTGCCGCGAATGTCCAAGACGATGGTGCGAGGAGGCTGAATGTTGTGACTACTAAGGATGAAGAATCGCTTCGCGGGATGAAGGATGGAATTGTCTTCCCATGAATCGGGTTCAACCTTGAGAAAGATAGCGTGGCGTTTTTTACAAACCGAATCCACCTCTTCCCAAAACTCGTGACTGACAACTGACAACTGTCCACTGAAAACTGGTTTCGGCATGTACGCCAGAGTCAAACCCAGGGGGAGGCGTCGGAACAGGATTTGCGCCCCCGCCCCATCGTCCAGAATGAGGCGCACGGGTTCCCATCCAAAGCCCCCCTTTAGTTCCCCCCATTCGCCCATCTGCAGGAGATGCGCCTCGGAATGCTGCAATATGAATTGATTCCATTCAGAAAGGGAAACTTTGGGCATG
>JAKAMM010000101.1 GCA_021812905.1 Chloroflexota bacterium
GCATTTGCAGTTTGCCTCGCGGTGGGTGCGCTTCAGGAAACACAGGGCCCTCGTCCGGCCTTTCGGTTATCCTTCCATTTTGGTTTATTCCAATTCATCATGCCGATCATCGGCTGGCTGGCTGGTGAGACCATCGAACCATTTATCCGTGATTACGATCATTGGATTGCTTTTGCTTTGTTGACACTTGTGGGTGGGCGCATGATTTATTCAGCCTTGTTTGCATCTGAAGAAGAATCGCATAGCAATCCCACGCGTGGCTGGACGCTTGTCCTGCTCTCCATCGCGGTGAGCATTGATGCTCTGGCAATTGGCCTCAGTCTTGGTGTACTCGGTGTATTCGTCTGGTATCCTGCCATTTTGATTGGTGTGGTCACCAGCATTCTTTCACTCGTTGGTCTGCGCGTCGGCCGAATCTTTGGAAAGAAATTTGACAGGCCCGTCAAGATCATCGGCGGGCTTGTGTTAATGGGAATCGGTTTGCGAATTCTGTTGTCCCACCTTTTGGGTTGAGCATAGTCAACAATTTAGCTCGTTATACTTTTCAGCAAAAACATCGTTGCCACCCCAAATGCCCCGCACGCAAAATTGACCCAGTCATTATCGAGCCATATCCAGCCGCACGTGTGGACGGTCGGCGTGCCGCAGGTGTACAGCGGATGTTTTTCGGTTTCCTTTTGATCTGTCGGACAAAAGTACATGGCTTGCACCGTCGCGCCGAGCAGAGAGTCGAACAGCGAGCCAAGTAAACCGCTGAGGGTGATCAGCAGGAAAATTGTCAAATTGTCCCCCAAGGGGATCCTATCAGTGGGGGAGAAGATGGCGGTCAGCACGCCGATAACGGACGCGCCCAAAAGTGCCGCGCCCGTTCCCCATAACGAGCTCCCGCTTGTCTTGATCTTAAAATACTACTTTGTGGCTGCTTTCTTTGCCGCAGGCTTCTTTCCCTTCGGGGACGATGTCGCGGCTGTTTTTTTTGCGGCAGGTTTCTTCTCAGCCTTTTCTTTCACCGGCTTTGTTTCGGCGGCTTTTGGCGCTGCCTTCGGTTTGGCTTGCCTGACCGGCTTCTTGACGGGTTCTTTTTCAACGACAGGGGCTTTGGGTTCTAAGCCTAGCAAAACCAGTTTTTTCATCAGGCGGCCCTTGCGGCGGGCAGCGTTGCGGGGATGAATGGCGCCTCTCTGCGCGGCCTTATCGAGGGCGCTCAATGCGGCGGAGACGGAAGCTTGTGTCTCCTGTCCGTTTTCGAGGGATATGCGGGCATCTTTTACAGCCGCGCGCGCGTTGCCGCGGAATACGCGGTTGCGCAAGCGGCGCTTCTCGTTTTGACGATTACGTTTGATCTGAGACTTAATGTTTGCCAAGGTCTTTTCTCCAGAAAATTCTTTCCAACGTACACGGCTCATACACGCCGCGAAGCGGTATTCTACATGAGGGACTTGATTTTGTCTAGCAAAAACGGGAAAAGTTTTCGAGTTACAAACCCGCCTTACTGTGGTTTAATAGGTTTGATGTTGGAAAATATTGAATCCATTCTTCACATACAATGCAAGCTTGACCCCAAGCGGCCTATTATCGTCGGTGTGTCGGGCGGACCGGATAGCCTGTGTTTGATGGAAGTTCTGCGCGAGTCGGGCTACCATATTATTGTTGCTCACTTCAACCACCAACTCCGACTTGAAGCAGATAATGATGCCAAGGCTGTTGAAGATACGGCTTCGCATTTGATGCTCTCTTCCGTCATCGAAGGCGCGGACGTGCGCGCTCATGCTGAAACAGAGAGCCTGTCCATTGAAGAGGCAGCCCGCAATCTGCGTTATCGTTTTCTGTTCGCACAGGCGCATCGACTCAAAGCCCAGGCTGTCGCGGTGGGGCACACGGCTGACGATCAAGTCGAAACCGTATTGATGCACTTCATCCGCGGCGCGGGGCTGAACGGACTTAAAGGCATGGCCTATCGTACGCTCCTGCCGGTCTTCGATCCCGACATTCCCGTCATCCGCCCATTGCTGGATGTCTGGCGCGAAGAGACCGAAGTTTATTGCGCCTCGCATGGCTTGCGTCCGCATTATGATCCCAGCAACGAATCTTTCAACTTCCTTCGCAACCGCCTGCGTCATGCGTTGATCCCTACCCTCGAATCTTACAACCCGCGTTTCCGGGAGGCCGTCTGGCGTTCGGTGCAATCGCTTTCATCCGATCACGCTTTGTTGACCGAGACCCTCGACTCTTGGTGGAAGAAGTGTGTGATTCAGGAAACGGATGATTTTGTGATGCTGGACTTGTCCTTCCTTGCGACGCGTTCCGCCGGACTCCAACGTAACCTGATCCGCCATGCGGTTGAGCGCCTCATTCCCGGACAGGAAACGGTCTTTGCGGTTCTGGAGCGTGCCGCGGCCTTTATAGCGGATTCCGCGCGCGTGCGCATGGATCTGACCGGCAGTTTGATTCTCTTCCGCGAGGGCGATGCGCTTTATATCTCAAAGCCGGATGCGCGGCTTCCGTTCGATTGCTGGCCGCAATTACCCGCACAAACTGATTCATTCGCGGTTTCCCTGCCAGGTCATTTTGACATTGCTGGCGGCTGGCGATTCTCTTCGGAGCGTTGGCGGCTTCCGGCTTTCGCGTGGGAACAATCCTCTCGAAACGATGACCGCTTCCAGGTCTGGTTGGATGCGGATGGTTTGCCGGGCAATTTGGAGTTGCGCGTCCGTCATGATGGTGACGTCTTCGAGCCGCTCGGCATGAAGGGTCATTCGCAAAAGTTGTCTGATTTCTTCACCAACGCCAAGACGCCGCAGCGTGCGCGTGACCGCTGGCCTTTATTGTGTTCGGGAGATGCGGTGATTTGGGTACCGGGGTATCGTCCGGCGGAATCTTTTAAGTTGAAGGAAGAATCGCGCAAGATCGTTTATTTTTCTTTGACACGGCCATCGGATAAATGATGAAAAATCCGGCAGATGCGCCGGACTTTTTTTATTTAAGATGCCTCGCTCAATTGTTTCAACTTGAAGTGGATTTCGCGCCATTGTATTTTTGAAATTCCCATGCGTTGACGAATTTTATCCGGCTCCATGCCTGATTGAAAATCGCGCAGGAAACACGTCCAGCGGCACATGTCGAAGGACAAGTGTTTGGTCAAGCCTGCTTCTTCTCCAATATCTTCGAGCAGATATTCCAACCGGCGCGGCGACCACGGAAAGAGTTGATCCACCGGCCGGTATTGCGCGAGATATTCATTGTAGGCGGGCAGCCAATCTTCGGAAAGTTCAAGCTTGCGTTCCTTGTAGCGATTGGCCGGGCTGGCGTAGCGGATGAAAACCTGCGGGCCATCCTTGTCTTCCAGGTCAACGTGATTGATGTGGATGCCGAGACATTCGCTTTTCTTGATTCCTGTAATGAGCAAAAGATGCAGGAGCGTGAACAGACGCGCATCCGGTTTTATGTCGCGGCGATGACGGTCGGCGGCGGCCATCGCCAGGTTGACTTCGTCCTCTGTCAGCACCTGGGGCAGGGGACTGATGGCGGAGCGTTGCAAGACTTTTTCAGCCGGATCGCCGACGATGGCCCCGTATTGGCTCAGCCAGCGGAAAAAGGATTTTGTGGAGGTAATGCGGCGTGCCAGCGTTTTCGGGCTGCACGGAATGTCGCGTTCTTTTTCCATCCACGTGAAGAAGCGGTTGAGATCGTTCGTAGTGATCGCGCCGATGGTTTTATCGAGAGCGAGAAACTGTGTCAATAAACGAACATCCGATAAAAATGCCTTGACCGTGTTGGGTGAGCGTCCCTGATCGTAAAGGAACATTTCCCAGGCCTTGAAGGCCGGGACGAGGGATGTATTTGAATTGATGTGCGCGGATTCTTTGGAAGGCATGTCGCCTCCTTTCGTGGAAAGGCCTTTTATGGCGTGTAGCCTTTCGTATAGGATAGCTAATAATCGAGGGGATGTCAACTGTTAAGACCTCCGAGTTTTGAAAAACTCGGAGGTCTGGTTGCTCTTTTACTTCTTCTCAAAATGCTTCATGTGCTCTTTCAAGAACTGACCTGTGTAAGATGTTTTGATCTTCATCACATCTTCGGGCGTGCCCTCTGCGATCAATTCGCCGCCGCGGTCGCCGCCTTCGGGGCCGAGATCGATCAGCCAGTCCGCTACTTTGATAATGTCGAGATTATGTTCGATGATC
Organism: Chloroflexota bacterium; assembly: GCA_021812905.1. Next base: position 4,185 of record JAKAMM010000101.1, read on the forward strand.
AGCACCGAGTTGCCCGCGTCCACCAATCTCTGCAACACTTCGATCAACTTATGCACGTCTGCAGCGTGGAGACCGACCGAGGGTTCGTCGAGCACGTATAAGGTCCGGCCGGTGGCGCGGCGCGAGAGTTCCTTGGCGAGTTTGACGCGTTGGGCTTCGCCGCCGCTCAAGGTCGTGCCGGGCTGTCCGATCCGAACGTAGCCCAATCCCACTTCCTGCAATAATTTTAATTTGCTCATCATAGCTGGGAAGACTGAGAACGTATTGAGCGCGTGATCCACCGTCATGTCCAATACATCGGCGATGCTGGCGTCTTTGAAGAGCACTTGCAAAGTTTCGCGGTTGAATCTTTTGCCGTGACACACATCGCAAGGCACATAAACATCGGGCATGAACTGCATTTCGATCCGCAACTCGCCCTGACCCTGACAGGCCTCGCATCGTCCGCCGTGCACGTTGAAGGAAAAACGTCCGGGCTTGTAGCCGCGCACTTTACTTTCGGGCAGCTCCGCAAATAATTTTCGGATCTCATCGAACATGCCCGTGTAGGTACCGGGGTTCGAGCGCGGTGTGCGTCCGATTGGCGACTGATCGATGTTGATGATCTTGTCGAGGTATTCGATGCCCTCGATCTTTTTATGCTCACCCGCCTGCGTGCGCGCAAACATCAATTTCGAGGCAAGCGCGTTGTACAAAATATCCGTCATCAAGGTGGATTTGCCGCTGCCCGACACGCCCGTGATGCAGACTAATTTTCCGAGCGGGATCTTGACATCGATATTCTTCAAATTGTTTTCACCTGCGCCGATGATTTTCAGCGCCTTGCCGTTTCCTGTCCGCCTCTTCTTCGGGACTTCGATCTGCTTGCGTCCCGAAAGATAGTCTCCGGTCAACGAATGTTTATTTGCCAGAATATCGTCGGGTGTTCCCTCGGCGATGACGCGGCCTCCGTGCTCGCCTGCCGCCGGACCGAGGTCGATGATCCAGTCTGCCTCGCGGATGGTTTCGTCATCGTGTTCGACAACCAGCACGCTGTTGCCGAGATCGCGCAGACCTTTGAGCGTGTTCAACAGCCGTGCATTGTCGCGTGGATGCAGGCCGATCGACGGTTCATCCAAAACATATAACACGCCGACCAGCCGCGAGCCGACTTGCGTTGCAAGTCTAATGCGCTGCGCTTCGCCGCCGGAGAGCGAGCCGGCAGAACGGTTGAGAGTCAAATACTCGAGACCAACATCCACGAGGAAGCCAAGCCGCGATTTAATTTCCTTGATGACGCGCTCGGCGATGGCCTTTTGTCGATTCGTTAGAACGGATTTTTTCCCGCTCAAGTCGCCGATCCAATCCAGCGTTTTCAGGATCGGCCATGAAGTCACTTCGATGATGTTTGCGTTCGAGACGGTTACCGCGATGGCTTCGGGGCGCAGGCGTTTGCCTTTGCAAGTCGGGCAAGGTTTATCGGACATATATTCTGTGATTTTCTCGCGAATATATTCCGAGTTGGTTTCGCGGTAGCGGCGTTCCAAATTTCCGACCACGCCTTCGAAGTCGCGTGCGAAGGTGAACTCATGTCCTTTTGAGCTTTTATATTTGATCGGAATTTCCTTGCCCCTGGTTCCGTATAAAATAATATCGAGTTTATCTTTCGATATTTCCTGGACGGGTACGTTCAGATCAATATCGAAAGCTCGCGCGGCGGCTTGAAGCGATTGCCAGTAATAACCGCCTTCTTCCTTTGGCCCGCTCCATTCCATGGCGACGATGGCGCCATCGTTGAACGAGATTTCCTTGTCAGGAATTAAGAGATCAGGATCGATTTCAAGTTTGTTGCCCAGTCCCTGACATTCGGGGCAGGCGCCATGCGGCGTGTTGAAGGAAAATGTGCGCGGCTCGATCTCCGGCAGGCTGATGCCATGTTCAGGGCAGGAAAGATTTTCGGAGAAATGCAAGTCGGGAGTCGGAAGTTGGGAGTCGGAAGTTGTGGATTTGGGGGCCGATTCCCGATTCCCGATTTTCGATTCACGATTATCGAGTATCGAGACCGTGATATAACCTTCTCCAAATTTCAAAGCCGTTTCAACCGAGTCAGTTAATCGCGTGCGCGCAGCTTTTTTGTCTTCTTCAGTTTCGGGATGAGAAATGACGAGACGGTCAACCACGGCATCGATGTTGTGTTGTTTATAGCGGTCGAGAGTGATCTCATCGTCGAGCGAATAAACTGTCCCATCGACGCGGGTGCGGACAAAACCGGCCTTGCGGATTTCCTCGAAGACGGCCTGATATGTGCCCTTCCGTCCGCGCACAACCGGCGCGAGCACCAGAATTCGGCTTCCGTCCGGGAGAGATTCGATGGCGTCGACGATTTCCTGCGCCGATTGCTTGACCACTTCGCGTCCACAGATCGGGCAGTG
>JAKAMM010000102.1 GCA_021812905.1 Chloroflexota bacterium
GTCCATTGTGACGGGCGCTGGTTGTGCGATTGGCGCCGCGGTTGGCGGCGGCGGAGGCGTCTGCTGATAAACGGGAGCAGGCATCAGCGTCGCAGTCGGAGGCGGGACCGCTGCGGACATCACGTAAGGCGTTACCGCATTAGTTTTCCTTCGCAGTGTCAGGAAACCGATCGCTATAGGGATTGCAATAAGAAGCAGTGAAACGCAAATCATGGTGACGCCGAGAATTGGAAAGTTTTGCTCGTTCACTCCTCCGCCCGGCGCGCCTGCCGCAAACCAGATGCCTCCCAAACAAGCGACAATTCCGGGCAGGCCGCAAAACAAGGCCGACGCAATCGTTGCAATGATCCCACCGGTTTTATTGTTCATTGTCTCTCCTCATTATTAGGCTATTATGATTGTATAGCCGAAGAATGACAGACACAAGAGGCAACTTGCGGTGCTGCCTCAACGGGCAGGAAAATATCTCAATAAAAGGGGAGCAGGCATGTCTCGCCTCATCCCAGCCGCCGAAGAGGTTGCTTCTTACCTCAAACAAAACAGGGCGGAATCAAATACCGCCACGCGCTTGTATTGGGCCTAAAAAATTGCTATAGTGGTAAAAAGCATTTTTCAGTTAGATCCTGAAGAAAGGAGTGGATGTGTGCCGTGGCGCCTGGGAACTTTGATGAGTTTCTCGCAAAGCTGGTCAATACAGATAAGGCCTTTCAGACCATAACAACTTTAGACGTACATGGAACGATAGACTGGCTTCCCACGGGGGATTTTGAAGAGCGCATGATAAGAGCCGTTCATTCTGTGGGGCGGATACACGTGCGCGGCGGCAACGTAAAGTATGGAACGGGTTTCCTGGTTGGCCCGCACCTTCTTCTAACAAATAATCATGTTTTGCCTGACAAGCAGTTCGTGAGGCAGGCAACCATTTGGATTGACTACGACGAACCCAAAGATATTCCCGAACATAATTATCACGAAGCAGTTGGGGTGGATTTATTGCGCTCCAGCCCGGAGGAACTGCTGGATTATTCCCTGGTCAGTGTGAAATTCCCAGAATCTGAAACCAAATCATGGACGCCCAGTCATATAAACTTGCGCGATCACGGTCAATGGCCGGAGCCTGGAAAAGATTCGGTCATTATCGTCCAGCACCCAGACGGAGGTCCGCGAAAGATTATTCTTGATCCTGCGAATACTCAGGTACTCGAAGTGATTGGGAAACGTATTTGGTATAACGCCGATACACAACCCGGCTCTTCAGGCTCGCCGGTGCTGGATTATCAATTTCGGGTGATCGGTCTGCACCGGCAGTCTTACCCGAGCCGAAATGGGGCAGTGGATATACGGAAAATTCTGGAGGATGCCGATGATTTGATACCCCAAAAATAGAACCATCTGAACCTTCCTGTCGATTCGTTTCTAATTCGCTATTACTAACGGAGGATGCCATGAAACGTTTTCTGTCCGCTCTTGGCTTTGCCTTGGGGTTGGCGTTGATATCAACCACTGTGGCTTTTGCCGCCGACGGTACCACCGACCCGGCCCAAACGGGTGAAATCGCCGGAAAATTGGCTGGCCTTGTGGCCGCCGCGACCCTGGTCGAGCGCATCGTTGAGATGATCTGGGATTTCTTTGAAAATAATATCCTGACTGCTTCGAAGTTCGTTAAGAATGCCAGCGATTACGTCGGTTGGGCGCAAAACCAGGTGTTGGAAGCGCGCAATGCTTTGATCAAGGCCACCAATAAGGATGACCGTTCAGCTTTGGAGACAACCCTCCAAGATGCTGAAAAGCGCCTGTCGGGGTATCTGGATTCACCTGTGTATGTGACGTTTAAGAAAAAGATCAGCATGCCGCTCGGTATTGTATTAGCATTAATAGTGGCCTGGGTGGCTCAATTGCGTATGTTTGTCATGTTGAACATCCTGCCCGCGGATACAGCGGCCCCACTATTTTATGTGGATATCATCGTTACCGGTTTGGTGATCGGCACAGGCTCTGCGCCGGTTCACTCTTTGATAGGTATTTTGCAGAATACAAAGGATGCAGTGGATGCGGCTCGCGGTCTTTACACTGGTAAAGCCCTGGCCGAAGTCCGCCAGACGGTGGAACTACTCAAGGAAGGCCAGGTGGAAGGCAAAGGCCGAGCAACCAAGCCAAAGAGCGCCATCGAGCTTGAGCGTATGGCACGTGATCTGGTTGACCTTTAGTGATTGCATGTCAAGCGAACGCCCAGCCCTTTTGTAGACTAAGGTCTATGATGAATAAACGTGGACGAGGAAACTCGTCCACGTTTATTCATAAAACTGGTTTTATGGCTAGAATGCTAACAGAGATTTCAAAAATTAGCGGACGATAGCTTGACGACCCGAATCAGAACGTCTGCGATAATGGAGCAAGATCAGCAGCAGTCCAAACTGGATGGCGGCGGGTGGATAAAAGTAATCGTTCGTCTTCGTAATGAATTTCCCGACCTTGTCAATGAACAGCCCAACGCCTACGCCCGCCAAAATTGACCCCAGCATATAGACCCAGCGGTTTGGCGTAAACAGCCATCAGGATGGCGCTGATGAACAGCGCCAATCTGCCCCACAACATGTGGGCGATGTGCAGAGTCCCGTTGCCTAATTGTGGGTAGCCGGTAAGTTTGAGATATAAGTGTGTAACCGCAACTGTCACGGCAAAACTGAGCAGGATCAAGCGAACGTAATAGTCGGCTCCTTCGCGCTCGACTGCTTTTCGAACTCGACCGGTTATTCGTAGCATGAAACCTCCAAAGCATTTGTTATCTCGAAGGGAAATGATGCTGGTGATGGAATTATATCCATAGTTTTCATGTGGGAGTATTCCTCATTTTGGAAGCGGCCCCAGTTGCGAAATAAGGTGTAAAATTTAGATAAGGATTCTTACGTCGAAAGAGGTGCTTGTTTATGGACGATCAGAAGCTTCGAAAATTACTAGAACAACTGCATGGCGAACTCGAACACACGCAAAGCGTGGACGATAAAGGCCGCGCACTTTTAAGAGATCTGGATGCAGATATTCGTGGCCTCTTGAATCGCTCCAAAGGCGGTGCCCTGCAGGTGCAACCCCCAATGGTGGGACTTTTGGAAGATACCATCGACCATTTCGAGATCACGCATCCCACCTTGACCATGGCCTTGTCCGAGTTGCTGACAGCTTTGAACAACGCCGGAATTTAAGCCAGTTGCATCAACCAATAGAAAACGCGGACGATTTTTTCGTCCGCGTTTTCTTCACCTTATTACTTACAGGAGCATGCATGTCTAAACTTATCCCAGCTGCCGAGCGGATCGTCCGTGCTCGTGCCTTGATCCAACAAGCTCGCGGCCTGCCCGTTCCAACAGAGAATGGCCGAAATGATTTTTCCTACATCGCACAGGTCAAGACTTTTTTACAGCAAGCGCGTGACCTGGTCAAGTTTATCCGGCTGACCCCAAGCGCGACAGCCGAGATCAAGGAAGAGGTCAACAAAATTTATCAAGAGGCCGACCAAGCCGATAAGGATATATTGCATGGTAATAATTAAGATCTCGGAGCTCTTCTTAATTTCTTTCTGTATTATTTCTCCGTGATCGTGACGCTTTCCATTGTATCGCCGGGGAAGGCGGGATTCTGGCTGGGGTCGCGGCGGGTGATGCTATTGACTACGTCCATGCCGCTGATAACCTGTCCGAAGATGGTGTAATCGCTTTCCGACAAACCATACGGCCCAAACATAATGAAGAACTGACTGCCGTTTGTGTTTGGCCCGGCGTTTGCCATGGCAACTACACCGGGCTTGTCAAATGCCAGATCGTTTTTCTCGTTGACGAATTCATAGCCTGGGCCACCGCCGCCGGTTCCGGTTGGGTCGCCGCCCTGCGCCATGAAGCCGTCCAGGACGCGATGAAATGTCGTGCCATTGTAAAAACCATCGCGCGCCAGAAACACAAAGCTGTTGACAGTTCTGGGAGCCTTGTCTGGGTAAAGCTGGATGACGAACTCGCCGCCTTTTGCCATTTTGACGGTCGCAAAATATTGCTTGTTTACATTGATCGTCATCGGCGGCTCGGATGCATATTGCTTGGGTGTCGCTTGCGGGCCTGGCGTTGTAACCTGTTGAGCTTGTGGCGTAATATTGAATGCTCCCAATGTTGGGATCGCCGCCGTTGTTGAATTACGATTTGAAAAAAACATCCAAATGGCAACTACCGCGATCAGGATGATGACGCCGATACCTGTGATTTGAATGCCATCCAGCCCGCCTTTGTTTTTCTGTTGACTCTTCCTTTTTGCTGCGGATTTCTTTGCCATGTGATTTTCTCCTTGAAAATATGGAAACTATTTTATCTGAATCTTTGTTCGGCAAAACCAGACCTCGGAGGTTTGCAAAACCTCCGAGGTCTAATTGACTCCCGTGTAATGATTCTTACTTTGTAAAATACTCTTTCATTGGTTTGAAATAAAAATCTTCCCAGCCCTGCTTGTATCCGTCAGCCTGGCCTTCGGGGATCTCGCTATGAATTAGTGTGATCTTTGTCCCGCCTTCGACGGCTTCCAATAAAAGTTCTACGCGCGAATCTGCGCTTTCTTCGGGGAACTCGGTCGTGCGCCAGGCTTGCACGATGCGTGCATAAGGTTTCAATTCCAGAGTCTTGCCGAAGATATAATCGTCCCACGCGCTGAATGTCCCGCCCACGCGCGGCTCTACTTTTGCCGGACTGCCTGTCATGGCCGCGTGTCCCTCAGTCGAAAGCCAGGCGTTGAAAATTTCTTCGGCGCTGGACGGTAACACGGTGGAGACGGTAAATTTTTTCATGGGACACCTATAAAAACTTTGTTTTTTTGGTTGTCATTATCTTTGCGATTTGCGCCGCGACCAGCGCATTATTCAGCAAGAGTGACAGATTGGCGCGCACGGATTTTTCCTGGGTCAACTCGCTGATGCGCTGGAGCAGGAACGGAGTCAGGGCCTGACCGCGGATTTGATTCTGCATCGCTTCGGCGGACGCTTTTGCGATCACCGGTTCCATCTCGGACTTCGGAATGGCTTCTGTTTCAGGGATCGGATTCGTGACCAGCACCGCGCTGCGCATCCCCAGTGACCAGTGCGCGTTGGCGAAATCCACAATCTCCTGCGGACTATCGAGCCGCACGCTGACGTTGAGTCCGCTTTGGCGCGAATAGAAAGCCGGGAATTCGTCGGACTGATATCCGACAACGGGCACGCCCATTGTCTCCAGATATTCGAGTGTAGCGGGTAAATCCAAAATGGCTTTGGCCCCGGCGCAGACCACGATCATTGGTGTTTCAGCCAATGCGCGCAGGTCAGTGGAAATATCGAAGACGCCTTCCTTGTGCACGCCGCCAATGCCGCCGGTGGCAAAAACTTTGATGCCGGCTTGGTTGGCCGCCAACATCGTCCCGGCCACGGTGGTGCCTCCGCTGGCTTTCTTGAGGATGGCCGTGGCAAAGTCGCGGTGACTCACTTTCAGCGGGGAGGAGGCCTGGGAAAGCCGCGCCAATTCCTCATCCGTAAGCCCAACGCGGATCTTTCCATCCAGCAGTGCAATCGTGGCGGGCGTCGCGCCTTCGCGTCGAATGGTCGCTTCCATGTCGCGCGCCAACTGAAGGTTTTGCGGGAAGGGGAGTCCGTGTGTGATGACTGCTGATTCGAGTGCCACGATGGGCTGGTTCAGCCGCAGTGCGCGTTCGATGCCGGCAGAAATTTGAGAATGTGAGAGAGGCATGGCAGTCCGTTAGATCTTGCAAAGTTCAGGATGGTCGAGCAGATATTGGATGACCTGTTCGCGGTTGGAGCCGGGAACCTTTTTATTTTCGTATTCGATCAGCCACTCGGCTTTTCTATAATCGCCATCGAAGAGGCGCAGGAGCTTTAGATAAAGCCTGGCTTCGTTGGTGGTGGATGGCGCGGGCGGACGCTTCTCATCGGCGGGAGGCGGCGCGGCACGCAATTTGGATGGCAGGCGGGCGCCGACGTAGTGTTGTTCGCTGAAAATAATATTTTCGATCTTTGAGATGCCGTCTTCGAGTTCGGATGGCAAAGGATCGCCCGCATGGTAATAGATTTCCGCGGCTTGACCCAACAATTCCCAATAGGCCATGACGTGGGCGCGTGCGTGATTTTGGTCGGTTCCCTTTTCGTTCTGTTTATAGGTTCCAATCGGGACATCTTGAATGAGCTTTAATTTCTGGTCGAGAAAGGCTTCGTTGAAAATGGCAGCAAAGGCCGCTTCGCTTCCGCGCGTGATATTTTCGCGGTTGAGCTGCCAGGCTTGAATGTGCTGACCGCTGATCAGGTCGCTGGCGATCTTGTCGGGGATCTTCCAGGTGCCAACGCCGATCCAGTGCAAATCCATGCCGCGGTCGTTGGCGCGCTTCGTGAAACGGTCGGAAATTTGGTTGAAGATGCCGCTCAGTTCGGTGCGCGGGCGGAACTGAGGCCGGGCAAGGGTGGGCGGATTGGTTGTGGATGAGACGTCTGCCGTGACCTCAAAGCGCTGAAATTGGATCGTGCGCTCCTGGCTTTCGGCAAGTTCCACTTCCGGCGCGCCGAAGCTGGCG
>JAKAMM010000103.1 GCA_021812905.1 Chloroflexota bacterium
CTTGATCGATGCTGCGGTGAAGATTTTGCTCGATCACAAAGATGCAGACTGCGTGCGCGGCGTGGTACCTGCGGGACAAAATCCACATAAGATGTGGCGCTTCGACGAAGCCAATCATCCGATGAAACCGTTGCTGACCGTGGATGGAATCGCCGAGCCGTATAATGCGCCGCGTCAAATTTTGCCGCCGGTCTATTGGCAGACCGGGCACATTGACGCTATTCGTGCATCGGTGATTCACAACAAACATTCGCTGACAGGCGATGTCATTTATCCGTTGGTGATCGATCCACGTTACACGGTGGATATTGATAGGCTTACCGACTGGGCCAAATATGAAGCGTTGGTTTATAGCGGGCTGGAAATGGTCAGCCCGGGCAAGGCGCGCCGCCCGATGCCAGAGAAAATCGAATTGATCATTTGTGACTTCGATGGCGTCATCACCGACAACCGCGTCTGGACAGATGAAAACGGCAGCGAAATGGTAGCCGCTTCACGGTCCGATTCGATGCGGGTGGCGGAACTGCGCCAGCGCGGCGTCGAGGTGATGATCCTTTCGTCCGAGGTCAATTCCGTTGTCACGGCGCGCGCTCAAAAGATGGGCGTCGAGGCTGTGCACGGCGTCGGCATTTTAAAAAAAGGCGAAGCGCTCAAGCAGTTGTTGATCGGGAAAAAAGTGGATACATCGCACGTGGTTTTTGTCGGCAACGATTTCAATGACCTGGCCTGCTTCGAGATCGCGGGTTGGGCTGTGGCCGTGGCCGACGCGTACCCTGAAGTTGCACGCGCGGCAGATTATGTGTTGACGAAAGCTGGTGGGTATGGCGCGGTGCGCGAGTTGTGTGATCTTATTTTGAAAAACCGGTAGGAATGTCATTGCGAGACGCGAAGCGGCGAAGCAATCCCCTCGCCACTTTGAGATTGCTTCGGGCAAAAGTGCGCCGCCCTCGCAATGACAAACACCCGCTAAGGAGAAAAAATGACTCGTGAAATTAAACTTGGAAATCGTTTAGTGGGTGATGGGCAGCCTGCATACGTCATTGCCGAAATCGGAATCAATCACAACGGCGATCTTGAGATCGCAAAGCAAATGATCGACGCGGCAGTTCACGCCGGCGCGGACGCGGTGAAATTCCAGAAACGCACGCCGGAAGTCTGCACGCCGCTTGAACAGCAAAAGCAGATGCGTGAGACACCGTGGGGCTATATCACATATCTTGATTATCGCTACAAGGTCGAGTTCAATGAAGAACAGTACCGCGAGATCGATCGTCATTGTAAAGAGAAGGGCATCGCATGGATGGTCTCGGTGTGGGACGAACCGTCGGTGGATTTTATGGAGAAGTTTGATACGCCTGCTTATAAAGTCCCATCGGCTTCATTGACAGATCATAACCTGCTCAAGTATGTCCGCAAAACGGGCAGGCCGATGATCATTTCGACGGGCATGTCGACGATGGAGCAGATCCACAGAGCAGCGAAAGTGGTCGGCACGGATAACCTGTTGATCATGCACTGCACCAGCACATATCCGTGCGAACCGGAAGAGCTGAACTTGAAAATGATCGAGACCCTTCGCAAGGAATTCCCGCACAACCCGATCGGTTATTCCGGACACGAGGTCGGACTCGTGCCCTCGGCCATTGCAGTTGCGCTGGGCGCCTGCACGGTCGAACGCCACCTGACGCTTGACCGAGCCATGTGGGGCAGCGACCAGGCCGCCTCGGTCGAACCCGGCGGCTTTGAGCGCTTGGTGAAATATATCCGCGTCAGCGAGGCATCAGTCGGCGATGGGGTCAAGAAAGTGTATGAGTCTGAGAAGTCCTCGATGAAGAAACTTCGCCGCGTCGTGTCGGACGATTAATTTTTCCGCCACAGAGAACAATGTGTCCTCTGTGGCGAATTTTTTTCTTGTGGCCTTTGGAATCAAGAGTGCTCAAAGAATTTTTCACTCAACGCATCAAACGCGGACTCGTCCGCAGATTCAATAACCTCAAGATCGCGACGATGGCGCGAGCGGTTGCCCGCAAAGAGCCGCGACCTTCAGGCGCACCTGTTGTCTTCTTCAAGGCGTCCACAGGGATCGACGATCTTTCTTGGAACAGTGGATTTCATCTGTTGGCCTCGTGGGGATTCCGTTTGCAGGGGATTCCGGTCGCTTACTTCGCGTGTGATTCTGGTATGAGTCATTGTGTACTGGGAACCAAGCGCGAGAACGTTCATAAAGAGCCGCCGTGCAAGTCGTGTGTGTACCAATCAAGAACGTTGTATACGGGTGTACATGGTAGGTCGGATTGGCAATCCGACCTACGGACGCAGGTGGGTTGGTTCACGTTTGAACGCGATAAAGAATTGGAGCGCGCGCTTCAAGATTTGAGTGTTTCAGAGTTAATAGACTTTCAATGGAAATTAAATAATCAGCCTGTCATTGCGAGGAGTGAAGCGACGAGGCAATCCCCGCGTGGCAGCGAGGAGATTGCTTCGGACGGGGTTTCGATACGGCGGGAGAACGCCGCCTACTCAACCACCGCCCTCGTAATGACAATACCCCTCGGAGAATTGTGTCTGCCCGGACTGAGATGGATTTTGAGAGTCCATAATCTGAATGATGATGAATCGACGCGTTACCTTTTGCGAGAATATATTTCCTCGGCGTGGAATGTCGCGCAGAAATTTTCGCGCTTTCTCGATGAAACCAGGCCGCGCGCCGTGGTCGTGTTCAATGGGCAGTTCTTTCCCGAAGCGACGGCGCGCTGGGTGGCACAAAAGCGCAGCCTGCGAGTCATCACGCACGAGGTGGGACTGGGACCTGCGTCCGCGTTCTTCACCGATGGCGAAGCGACCGCCTACCCGATTGCGATCCCTATGTCGTTTGAGTTGAATCAGGAACAAAACGCAAAACTGGACGCGTATCTTGCCAGGCGTTTTCAAGGTGACTTCACGATGGCGGGTATCAAGTTTTGGGCGGACATGAAAGGACTGGATGAATCTTTTTTGCAGAAGGCGGCGCGCTTCAAACAGATCGTGCCTGTCTTTACCAACATCATTTTCGATACCAGCCAGCCGCACGCCAACACGGTTTTCAGCGATATGTTCGCGTGGCTGGATGTTGTTTTGGAGAGTATCCAGGCGCACCCCGAAACGTTGTTCGTGATCCGCGCCCATCCCGACGAGACGCGCACGCGCAAGGAAAGCCGCGAGACCGTGCAGGGCTGGGTGGAAGAGAAAGGCGTGGACAAATTGGAGAATGTGGTGTTCGTCGTGCCGAAGGAAACTTTGAGTTCTTATGAGTTGATCCAGCGCTCGAAGTTCGCGATGGTCTACAACTCGACCATCGGGCTGGAGGCTTCGCTCATGGGCAAGCCCATATTGTGCGCGGGCAAGGCGCGCTTCACGCAATATCCCACCGTGTTCTTCCCGCAGACTGCCGATGAGCAAAGAAGCAAGATGGAAGAATTTCTTGCGGCTGAAACGATTGCTGTCCCGCCTGAATTCAAACGCAATGCACGCCGGTTCTTGTATTACCAGTTGTTCAGAACGTCATTGCCGTTTGGAGATTTCCTGGAGCCATCCGTGCGCACGACGCAGACGAGGTTGAAGTCGTTTGGGTTGGAGGAGTTGCTTGGGTCGGAGGCGATGAGGGTGATTACAAAAAGTATTTTGGAAAACGGAGATTTTCTTTTGGAAGAATAGTTTGTGTTGGTGTACGACTATGGGTAAGATAATAATCGCAAGTTGCGAATAAATTGATAATCGCGTTGATTTTTGGTGATGAAGTCGCAATCAAATGAGAGCGCTGTAGATGCAATTAATGCGTCAGGAATAAGCAACCCATGACTCAAGCGATACCTCCCAAGCAAATCGGTTGCGAGACCGCTAATTTGTTCCGTCAAGGGATACACCTAAAATCTTTGAAGAAACTGCTCCATTTTACGGAGTTCAGTTTTATTGCGGCATCCGACAATTAATTCCATTTGTGTAATGACGCTTATCCCCAAATCAGATGTTTGCTCCATATCGTTCAAACACCGAATTGCCTGCTCAATTTGCAAAGCGGCGTCAATAAGAATATCTGTATCAACCAGTGTAATGCTCACGTCTTGCGTCCCCACTCGCGGCGGCGAACATCGCGCACATATTCTGCGCCGTTGCGAATATCCGCGCGGTTTTGCCACATGCCAATAAAAGGCTCTTCTTTCAACTTTCTTTTTCTGGTCTTCTTTGTGGCAACAGCAGGATAGCGCGCTTTAAGATAGTCCAAATAATCGAGTAGTTGTTTTTGGGCTTCAGGAGAAAGGGATGAAAAATCCTGTAAAATTCTTGGTGTTGTCATGGTTCACCTTGTTGAAAAAATTATAGCACAAGGGGGAAATTTCCACGCCTCCGTCTGTCTTCTCCGAAATCAACAACGCATTTATTCAGGTCTCGATATGCCCCCGACGAACACGGGGCTACTCAACCACCGCTGGCAACGGATGGTTACGCTGGCTGTGGCAAATGGAGCAAAGTAATGGGAACGGCTTCCGAAAATGAAGGTGTGTAAGTTGAAAGTGACAATATCTCTTTTACGGGCGAACTTTCCAATATCTCCATGACGATTTCGCGAGTCTCTTCGGATAACTTGGTAAGACCTGTCAGCGGGAAACTGCGCGGGCCGAAGTCCGCTTTTTGGATAAGGATCGAATAGTTCAGGAACGTAATGCCGATTGCTTTGCGGCTTTCTTTGTCAATGCGGAGCAGGATGTGTTCGTTCAATTCAATCCCTGTCGCTTTCAAGTCAGGGACGAACAACATGTATAAGGTGTCGCTGAGTTCGTCATAACTTGTTACTTGTTTAGTCATTGTTTGGATTTTACCCGAAATCAACAACATGTCCGCTCGAAAATGGTGGTTTCGATACGGCGGCGGAGGCGAGTAGTTTTGCAAAGAGGTGTTGAGTCCCGCCGCCTACTCGACCACCGCTAACTCCACTTCACTTATATGGAATTGAGTATCTCACTACAAACTCTTTTGGCGTAAGAATAGGGATGTCTTTGTAAGTTTTCAAATCCAGAAGATGCGGGTCGCCTGAGACGATACAATCTGCTGATTCGTCTAACGCGCAAGCCAGCACGAAATCATCGTCATGGTCACGACTGACGGCTTTTGTTTCTGGGGTGCCTGATGTGAGGATGGCGAATGCGCGCAGAAAGTCGAGCAAGGCTTCGGCTTCTTCGGCAGCTTTGGGATATTTACGGGCAATGTGACGGCGTGAAATCACGTCGCTGAATTCTTCGAGCAGATGGGCAGATGTAACCAGTTTGATCTCTTCACGGCGGGCGGCGTCCAAAATGGACGCGGAATATCCCGACGCAATCACCCCGCTGATGAGTATATTTGTATCAAGAACGACTTTTCGCATGGCGTGCTTTGCGCGCTTGACGCGTGGCCTTGACTGCGTCTGCCATCACTTCGTCTTCACTAACATGAGCATATGCCTTGCGGATTGCATTGACAGAGGAAGTGAATTGCCGCGCGATGGCAGGGCGGTCAAGATCTTTATCCAATAAACGCCAGAGCGCGATCTTCTCCTGTGCGGGTAATTGATGCACAGCCCTTCTAATTTGGTCAAGCGATAAATCCACGCGGACGGTATTCATGTCAATCTCCTATCTATATTTTACCCCGATTCGTTGTCCCCGAAATCAACAACGTGTTCGCTCGGGTCTCGATACGCCCTTACTGTCGTTCGGGCTACTCGACCAGCGCTGGGGTGGGGAATTCCCGCCGCTATTTCTGACTTTTCGATCGAGTGATAAATTCTCGTGCAGTTATGATTGGAATTTCTCTGAAAGATTTTAAATCCAATAAATGACCGTCCCCGCTAACAATAAAATCCACTTTTCCTGCTACAGCCGCTTCAAGAAATTTGTTGTCTGTCAGATCGGCAACGATGACACTTATCTCTTCTTGCGTAGTGACAAACTCAGCAGTTTGCAAAAGATAGTCAGTGGTTCCAATCATTTCATTTTCAGGAATTTTGAATTTGGGGCGATTGATCACCTCCGCGGCAGGGGCCCTGATCCAGCATGATGCCTCACTGCATAAGTGGTCTCCGTATGCGCTGGACAAGTGGACTTTGATTACGTCGCTGGATGACTACACCCGCATGCTTCTGTATGCGGATTTTGTTGAATCAGAGACTAGCTGGGCCCATATTCAGTCGGCGCAATTGTTTTCCCGGGCAAAACGTTTCCATGCGTTGTTTACAGCAATAATTTCCGTTCTCCGAAACTTATACAAATCTATCTAGGATAGACTGACGTTCGGTTCCTGTTTCAGCGAAGAGCACCTGCCTGCTCAGAAGGAGCAGGCATGGACTTCTCTTCTCCACAGGCGTGACTTCCCGCGGAACTCGCGGTAAGCAATTGCTCCAAGTTCACCTGTGCCTGCGCAGGTACAGGCAAAGCGGCATTGAGGTCGCGATCCAAAACCAGACCGCAGACCTCACACGCAAACGTGCGTTCCTGCAAACTCATTTCGGCCTTGACATGGCCGCAATGTGAACAGCGCTTCGTCGATGGATAGAAACGGTCT
>JAKAMM010000104.1 GCA_021812905.1 Chloroflexota bacterium
GTGCAGAACGATGTTGCCACCCGTTGGGCCGGCCGCGTTGCATATCCGCTCAAACTCCAGATTGGTGAAGACATTTTCCAGACGCCCATAACCATATTGCGGGATACGCTTTGCATCGAACAGATCATATCCGGTGGCGAGAATGACATTGCCAACTTGGACAGTGATCTCCTGGTCTTTCTGATTGAAATCAATCGCATTGGTCGGGCAGAACTTCTCGCATGCTTTGCAAGTTCCTTTTTGGAAGTAGGCACAATTCGGGGCGTCAATGACTGGATATTTAGGCACAGCTTGCGGGAACGGAACATACACAACCTTGCGTTTGCCCATCCCTGCTTCGAAGACATCGTCAACAACCTTCCACGGACACTTTTCCCAGCAAATACCGCAGCCTGTGCAATCTTCCTCTTTAATATATCGAGCTTTCTTTTTGATGGTGACCGCGAAGTTGCCGACATAACCATCCACCTTAATCACCTCGCTCCATGTCAACAGGGTGATGTTCGGATGATTGCCGACATCCACCATCTTTGGTGTGAGGATACATGCGGAACAATCCAAAGTGGGGAAGGTCTTGTCGAATTGCGCCATGTGGCCGCCAATGGACGGTTCACGCTCGACGAGGTAAACATGGTAACCGGCGTCAGCGATTTCAAGCGAGGCCTGAATGCCGGCAATACCGCCGCCGACGATCAGCGTGTCGGGGTGAATCGGCACGCGTAAAGGTTCAAGCTCTGTGTGATGTGCCACGCGCGCCACGCCGCCGGAGATGATGGCTTTTGCCTTATCCGTCGCGGCAATCTTGTCAGTGTGAACCCACGAGTCCTGTTCACGGATGGAAACCAGTTCACACAGATAAGGATTCAGTCCAGCGCCTGCGCAGGCATTGCGGAAAGTCTTCTCGTGTAAATGAGGAGAACAAGCGGCTACTACTACACGCGTCAGTCCAAGCTCTTTGATGTCTTTTTGAATCAGTTCTTGACCGAGACTGGAACACATGAACTTGTAGTCGCGTGCTACGACCACGCCCTGGCCTGCGAGATACTTTCCTGCCCATCTGCTGACTTCTGCGACGTCAACAACGCCAGCAATGTTCGTGCCGCAGTGACATACGTATACGCCAATTCTTTCAGTCATAGTTTTCTCTCCTGTTTGCTAACGTTGAGCGAAGGCGAGCAGTGGCCCACCCGCGACCATCTCTTTTCCAATTCCCAGGCGCCCCGGTTTGATGCCCAACGCTACGCCCATGAGCTGGGTGAAGTACATGACGGGAATCGAAAAGTGTGTGCCAAACTCGTTGTTGACCTGGCTCTGATAGACTTCCAGATTGATGTTGCACATTGGACACGTTGTCGCGATCACATCGGCGTGATGGCTCTCGGCGTCTTCCAGAAGCTTGCGGACCATATCGAGGGCTGCCTTCCGATTCGTGATGATCAACGAGCCGCCGCAGCAGCGCGTCTTGGATGGATAATCCACAGGTTCCGTGCCCAGAACCGATAGTAAGTTTTCAAAGAATTGTGGGTTCTCGACATTCTCATGATCCTTGCGCGGCCGCAGGAGTTGACATCCGTAGTACGGCGCGACGTGCAGGTTCTTCAGCGGATGAACGATTTTCTTCCTGATTTCATCCAGTCCCACATCTTCCATGATCACTTCGATGAGATGGCGCACTCTCAATGTCCCATTGATATGTAGATTGTCTGCTTCCAATGCGTAGTTGATGTGTTCGGCCAGATCAGGATCCTTCTTGAGGTAAGCGTTGGTAAAATACGCATTCTTGTAGCACGCACTGCATGGCGCCACAAAATCGCTCGCACCCTCTTGCTCTGCCAAAGCCAGATTCCGCGCGACGAGCGTGTACGCCAGCAATTCATCCACAGGGAAATAGGCTGTGGAGCCACAGCAATTCCAATCCTTGATTTCCTTTAAATCCAGCCCAAGCTCATGTGCCGCCTCAAGCGTTGAGACATTGTAGCTGGTGGCTAAACTCTCAAGTGAGCAACCGGGATAGTATGCATATTGTTTCATGATGGCTCTCCGATTGGAATGATCCGCCGCACCATCCGCTGGAAGTTCTCAAGCCCTTTGATCTTCTTCGGAAGCAGGGGCAGCCTGCCTTTCAGCATCAGACTGGTGGCGGTCTGCGCTTCCTGAATGAGGCCGCGAGGTCCATACTTGAAAAGATATGCGGGAGCCAGTGCTGGCTCATAAGACCTTCCAGAGCCTACGATCATTTTTACAAAACTTTCGGAGAACGCGGGTCCGATCAAGCCCTCTCGATAAGTCTTCTTCCACATGGAATAACGCTTCAACGCGTACATCATGTCTGCGATGTCAATTCCCGCCGGACATCGCACCGTGCAGTGATAACAGGAAGCGCAGGACCAATATGTGTTGCTGGCAAGCACTTCCTCTTTGAGATCAGCGCGGATCATACCGATGATGTGACGGGGAGTATGATCCATAAACTCAACTGCCGGACAGGTTCCTGAACAAGTTCCGCATTGCAGGCAATCCTTGATTGGATTGCCATGTGTGGCATACATCAGGTTGGCGATTTCATCGCCGAATGAAAGTTCTGTTGCCATGAGTCATCCTCCTAATTCATTTCGCGGCCTTCGACTTTTTTGCCTCCGCCAACTGCAACAGAGTGTTTACCTTATCCAGCAGAAACTTCGGCTCTACAGGTTTCTCAACCAGTTCATCTGTCTCGACGAAGTGAGGATGGACTGACTGGCCGGGGAAAAGAAAAGCGATCTGCTCTCGAATGCCGGTGATGATCAACACTGGCATTTCTTTCAGTTTCGGATCCTTTCTGATCTTCCGCGCCAGAACAACGCCCTCAGCTCCGCGGCCCATCATGATATCGAGCAGAAGCAGGTCATAATGTCTGCTCTGCAGACTCTGGAATCCGTCTTTTGGGTTGTAGGCCACATCCACTTTGTAATCGGCCTTCTCGAGGATGGATTTGATTCCCGCGACAAAATCGGGATCATCGTCTATCATCATTATCTGTGCGTTCATAGATGTATCTCCTTCGCATTAAGATTTTTCCGAACCATTTGTTTCTAGTGTGAGTTCACCGTGCAGCTCCGGTTTGATCTCCGGCAGTCGGATTACAAAAGTGCTTCCTTTGCCCAATTCGCTTTCGACTGAAATGGATCCGTTATGGGCCTCGACGATACGGCGGGCAACTGCAAGACCGATTCCGCTTCCACGCTCAGCGGCGGGAGCTGATCTGCCGGTGTAGAAGTCATTGAAAATATACGGGAGCTCTTCTTTTGAAATACCCGGGCCAGTATCTGCCACGAAGATCAGTACATCATTTTCCTTCCATTCAGCCTTGATGTATACCCGGCTTGATGGACGCGAATACTTAATTGCATTACCCAAAATATTTATCACAGTCTCAACCAGGGTCCCTTCGTCTCCGTTTACGGGCTTGAGTGCTTCATTGATCGAGGTAACGATCTCAATATCCTTGCGAATCGCCTGAGGTTGGACGCTCTCAACTGCTTTCGAAATTACCAATGGCAGAGCGACTGGATTAAAGTTCTCTCGAATTTTCGAGATATCTACAGACAATACCCGCAACCAGGTTTGAATAAGTTTGATTAGATCGTTGATATTGGCCTTCATGCGCTCAAAACGTTTTTTTTGCTCATCGGTAAGCTGACTCGATAGTTCATCCACCAGGAAGAATAGGTTTTGTTGTACGGCGCTCAGGGGAGCCTTAAGCTCATGCGAAACAATAGCAGCAAAATTTTCCCTCAACATTTCTTTTTCCCTTCGCAACGCAATGGTTTCCAGTGTCAAC
This sequence comes from Chloroflexota bacterium, assembly GCA_021812905.1. The sequence continues at coordinate 3,821 of JAKAMM010000104.1, forward strand.
TTTCTCTTATCGAGCCCTCGCCGTGTAATCAAACGGAATTCGTCCGGTGTGAATGGCTTGGGCAGGAAATCGTAAGCGCCATTCTTCATCGCCTCGACAGCTGAACTTACCGTCGCATATCCCGTGATAACGATAGTGACAATCATGGGGTCAGACTCACGAATTCTTTCGATGACATCAAAGCCAGAAATGCCAGGCATCTTGAGGTCAACGTAAACGAGATCCGGCTGGAATTCCCTGAGAAGCTTCAATCCGAGTTCGCCGTTCATAGCGGTGGCGACTTGATAGTCGCCACCCTTTAATATCTGGGCGCAGGAATCCAAAACGACCTCCTCGTCATCAATAATGAGTATCTTGGACTTAGTTCCCATTGTTCGAACCTTCTACCATGGACACCACGGGTAATCGAACACTAAAGGTCGTTCCTTTACCCGCTTCGCTTTCAACCGAAATGGTTCCCTTGTGTTCTTTGACAATTCCATAGCTGATGGCCAGCCCTAAACCCACACCGTGTCCAGTATCTTTGGTCGTAAAGAATGGGTCGAATATTTTTTCCAGATTTTCTCTGGCGATTCCTGGACCGGTATCAGAAAATTCCAATTCAATGAAATCATCGGCTGGGTCGAATCTGGTAGCCAAAGCCAGATGCCCGTTGCCCTCCATCGCTTCAGCGGCATTGATGATGATGTTCATGAACACGCGCTCAATCTGCGAAGGATCGATTACGGCCTTCGGTAATTTCGCGTCGAGACTGTACGTAATTTGAATGTTATGAAATAGAGCCTGTTTTTCCAGCAGAGAAATGCAACCCATTAAAACGTTATTCACATCACATAATGTCTTATCCGGCTTTCTCTGCCGCGAAAAATCCAGCAAGCCGCGTATGATATCCCGACAGCGGTTAGCTTGGATCGCGATCTTCTCGAGATTGTTTCTGTATGGCTCTTTTTCATCCGGGATGGTTTCCAGAAGCAGATGGGAATATGTGACAATTCCCTGCAGTGGGTTGTTCAATTCATGGGCTATATTGGCTGACAATTGCCCAATGAGCGCCAGCCTTTCTGATTCCATGACTTTTCTTCTGGCAAACTCTTTCAATTGTTCATCTCGTTCTTGCAGAGCCGAAGCCATTTTATTGAATGTATGAGCCAGCTTGCCCAATTCATCACCTGATTTGATCTTGACCCTGGTATTCAGGTTGCCATCCGCGATCTCCTCGGATGCCGATACCAGTTTCCTGAGGGATACGGAAATCCTTTGGGAAATAAAGTAGGCAAAGATCATCGAGCCAAATGCACTGGCAAATGCAATCGCCAGAAAGGCAAAGATAGTCTGCCTCTTGATATCCGTATACCTCTGTTCGAGTATGCCCACGTACAGAATCCCTATTATTTCGTTATGCGAGTTTCTGATAGGTTCATAAGCAGTTATGTACCAATTGTTCACTACATAGGCTCGTCCTACGTAAGGTTCTCTGTTGACGACTACTTGATGATATACATTCTCCATAACGCGCGTGCCAATTGCGCGGGAACCATCCTCGTTCAGGACATTGGTCGAAATCCTTACATCATCCTGAAAAATTGTTGCGGTTCCAATGTCTTTGCCGTTATATTTCATGCCCTGAAAGACGGTTTGCTTTACCTCGTCAACAATTTCATAATTCCTATTCAATAAGATGCCGCCGTACAAGACCCCGATTAACTTATCGTTATGATCAAAGATTGGAGCTGCCGCCGCCAGCATCATGCCGCTTGTCTCGTCAGCTTCACCTCTATTTCTTTCCATAGGCGTATCAATGAATTTAATATCGGCTTGTTGGGCAAGGAGAGCAGATTCTTTGTTTAAGTCCTCAGCCGATATGATCATCGTGCTGGCAACGGGCATTTTTTCGCTTATGACCGCAGAGACAAGTTCGTTATGAATCTGGCCATCCCCATAGAGTCCCAAATTGTTGGTTCGCAACAGCACATCGCCATGTGCATCGGTGATGTATAAGACATCGAGTCCTTCCGCTTCCCTCACTCTTATCAACTCATCAGCGGCCCCCATAATATTGCTGCTGACCAAGTCATCTGCAATAAAAAATCTATCAGCCGTTAAGCGAACTATGTCTCTGATATGTTCCAATTTTCCTTGGTAAATTTCTCTGGCGGAGTTCAAATCAAGATACACTCTCTCCTGTGCTTCCGTCAGAATGCGGTCGCTGATCAAGCGTATGCCCACAACAGTGAAGATTGCGCTGATGACAATGATGACGACTAGGAAGCTGAGGATAAGTTTGGTGGCAATCGGAATACGAAGGCCTGTCCTCATGAAAGTATCAATGCTGTGTGAAAGCCTCGCATTGAAAACTCTGAACCAACTCGCCAAACTACTGAATGTACTTCGCATGTCATTCCTGCGGAGCTTTATTTCTCCGCCATTACGGACGCATTAGAACGCTGCGTGAACCAATTCGATAAGGTCTTTGATTGCAAGGCGCTCCTCATAGCCTGTGGTTTTCACAGCGTCACGAAACATCGTGACATCTTTAGGGCATGCGGTAACCAAAGTTGTAACGCCATTGAGACCAACCGCTTCGCGTATACGGGATTCGCTCGGACGCTCTTGCACCTTGCCTTCTTCCATCCAGATGCGCCCGCCGCCTGCACCGCAACAAGAAGCTCGACTGCCATGACGAGGCATCTCCACTAATTCGCAACCAGCCGCCTCGATCACTCTACGTGGAGCTCCA
>JAKAMM010000105.1 GCA_021812905.1 Chloroflexota bacterium
AAACTAAGTGGACGCATCGCCATCATTACCGGCGCGACATCCGGGATCGGGAAAGCCACAGCGCTTCTTTTCGCGGACGAGGGAGCGGACATCGTGATAACGGGCCGGCGCGCGGATTTGGGCGAAGCCGCGTTAAACGAGATCCGCTCGAAGGGCGTACGAGGCGTTTTCGTCCAGGCCGATCACACCAAGTTGGAAGATTGTCAAAGAGTGGTTGATGTCGCGATCAAAGAATTTGGCCGCATCGATATTTTGTTCAACAACGCCGGCATCGTCACGAGTGGAACCGCCGAGACAACCGAGGATGAAATCTGGAATGCCACGCTGGCGATCAACGTGACTGCGGTGTGGCGCATGTGCAAACTTGTTGTGCTGCACATGAAGAAACAAGGCAAAGGCGTCATCGTCAACAACGGCTCAGACTGGTCGGTGGTGGCGGGGAAGAATGCTTTCCCGTATGTGGCAAGCAAAGGCGCGGTGGGATTGATGACGAAATCCATGGCGCTCGATTATGCGCGCGACAATATTCGCGTGAACGCAGTTTGCCCGGGCGATACATTTGTAGAGCGTTGGATGGAGAAGGGATATTTCGAAGGCGCCGACCCGGTGACAATTGAAGAAGCAATGAAGGAATCCAGCGCATATATTCCGATGGGGCGCTTCGGCAAGCCCGAAGAAATTGCCCAGGCTGTTTTATTTTTGTCATCGGACGATTCTTCTTTTGTGACGGGGCATCTGTTGTTGGTGGACGGCGGCAATACGGCGCAGTGATGATTGTATAATGATATCCACGACATGGAAAAAGTCGGTTAGATTAGTTCACATGATACGCACAATTGATAGAAATCGTTGAAAATGTTTTTCGGAGCCTTAATTGGAATCTACGGGCAAATGAAAAGGGATGCCCTGGAGAACGCCGATATTGCACATTGAATGTTCGCAAATCGAGTACCTTGAACAATTTTGCAGATTGGAGAAAAATGGACGAAAAGGAGTATCAAGCAGCTCGTGAGGAATTAAAAAAATTACGCAGGCAAATTCAGAACGTTAATGTCAAACATAAGGAAAGTCTTAGCACCCTGGAAAGAATTGCTGTCAGAATTACAGATTATGTCGGCTCAACGGGCTTTTTCATAATAATATTTTGCTGGACCATTTCATGGTTTTGCTGGAATACTCTTGCGCCAAAGGAATTGCTAATGGGTCACTTAAAATTTCATAAAGATTTAATATTGGCGAGATACCATTCTGACAATTATCATCCAATTTAAGCCAGGAAGAAGGAGAAAACAATATGGTTCAGCCAGCACAGACTAGTTCGGATGCAATCGAGCGTTTGAAATGTAATTGGTGTCAGGGCATGAATCTCAAGACGGCGTTCTCGTGCCAGTTTTGCGGCGCCCCACTTGATCTCGCGGACGTTGTCAGCGAATCCGGCTGGCGCGAAGCCCCGCGTCTCAAGGATATGACTGAGTTCCATTTTTACAATAGCACCTGCCAGGTCGAGGGAGAGATCGTGCCGGTTGCGGAAATTAATTTGGCGCAGGGCGATGGTGTGTATTTTGAACATCACGTTATGCTTTGGAAGGATCCGACTGTGCCAATGTCGGTGCTGCAATTGCCGGGCGGCATGAAACGCGTGCTGGCTGGAATGCCGTTCATTATCAGTGTGGCGCAGGGACCGGGGAGAGTGGCCTTCTCGCGTGACGCCACCGGCGAGATCGTGGTGCTTCCGCTGCATCCCGGTATGGAATTGGATGTGCGCGAACACGCATTTCTGCTGGCGTCCAAAAACATTACTTATTCATTCGAGCGCATCAAAGGCCTGCGCAATATTTTATTCGGCGGGCAAGGCATGTACATGGATCGCTTCGTGACGACGAACCAGTCGGGGTTGTTGATCCTGCATGGATATGGAAATGTCTTTGAACGAACCCTGAAACCAGGCGAGTCGATCCTGCTCGAGCCGGGCGCTTTCCTGTATAAAGACTCATCCGTCCAGATGAATGTTCAGATGCAGCAACTGACCACTGGCATCTTTGGCGGGACGGCCATGAGTCTGGCGCAGATGACCGGTCCTGGCCGCGTCGGTATTCAATCCATGTACGTTCATCATTCGACGGAATAGGAGACGATATGAGCGCGACTCCTTCTGTCCCGGACTCCGGAAGAACTTATACTTGCAATTGGTGCGGCGCGGTTTCGGATGGCACTGCATTGAGCTGTCCGGCCTGCGGCGCGACCATCAACGTCAAGGAGATTGTCACGCCCACCGGCTGGATCGAATTGCCCGGCCGCAAAGACATGGCCAAACTGCAGATCGGTAAATCATCCTGTCAGATCGAAGGGCTTTACGTTCCGGTCGCGGACTTCAACCTGGCGCAAGGCGACGGCGTTTACTTCGCCCATCACGTTTTGTTGTGGAAGGAAAATTCAGTCAACGTCAGCATGATGTCGCTGAAGGGCGCGTGGAAGCGTGCCTTTGCCGGTATGCCCATTTTCATGACGCAGGCTACAGGCCCGGGCCACATTGCCTTTTCGCGCGACATGCCCGGCGAGTTGCTGGCATTACCGCTGCAGCCCGGTCAGGCCGTGGATGTGCGCGAACATTTCCTGCTGGCCGCCACTAGCCAGGTTGATTATGGCTGGGTCAACTCCAACATTTGGTTCAGCACCAAAGATGGGGATGACACCGAAACGCATTATCCTATCGGCACAACCCTGGATCGTTTCTCGGCTTCCAAAATGCCCGGCTTGTTGTTGTTGCATGCCTCCGGCAATGTCTTTGTTCGCCAACTTGCCGCGGGCCAGTCCATTTTGATCAAACCCACTGCGCTGATTTTCAAAGACCCGACCGTCGGCATTCAGTTGCACTTCGAGCATCCGAGCGCCGGCTGGAATCTTTGGATGTCTTATATTCAAAGATATTTGTGGTTGAGAGTCAGCGGTCCAGGACGCATCGCCATCCAATCGGCCTTTGAGCCGGTGGAAGATAACGGCCGGAATATCGTCAATCATTCGCCTGCCACGCAACAGACTTGGTAAGTAAACGCAATAATAAAAAGAGCGGGCAGAGTTTTTTTGTCCGCTCTTGATTTCTATTTGACCCGTTTTAGTTGCGTCTCAACTGCTTTGGCTTCGCTTCCTTCGGGACGAATGTTGTATGCCGTTATAGTGAGCTGATCCCTGTCAGTGAGTTCGATCTCGGTGCGCCAGCCCCAGTCGGGTCCCCCGTCCGGGGCCGGATAACTGCCGAGGACGGAGAACCCTTTTTCCTTCGGGTTGCCCGTGCAAAACATGATGGCGGTGTTGTTGTGGAAACTGTCCACCCAGCTGGCTTCGTATTGGTCGAGGGTGGTGTTGTAGCCGAACGTGAACATGCCGTGTTGCGGTTCATCGTCAACGGAACTTTGATACAAGAAAAGTGCAAAGCGGCCTTCAAGCAATATCTGAATGGTTCCAACGACTGGGGACTCGTCCGTTAATTTGCCTGGCTCAAGCCAAAGTTTGGATGTGCCGATCCAGTTACCGGCCAATTGAGCAAGGATGTGATGAGGACTGCCTGTTGATTTTTCAAAGCCCATAGCTATTTCCTGTTTTCAATTTTATGATGTTATTGCGAGCGATGGTCGAGTAGGCAGTGGGTTTCGATACAGTCTTCGGCCTACTCAACCACCGCCGCCATGTCGAGACCGAGCGTAGCAATGTCAACTAACCTCCAATCACAAGATTGCCACGCCGCCTTGGTCTCGATACGCCCCGAAAAACATGGGGTTGCTCGACCCGCGGCGGCTCGCACATGTGCCTGCCTGTCCTGGTGGTCTGGCCAGGGTGGCTCAGTGCAGGCAATGACATTTGCATATTACATCCTGAACACGCCAAAATTATGTTCCTCGGCTGGCGCATTCAGTACCACCGACAATGCCAACGCCAACACCTGACGCGTGTCCACGGGATCGATGACGCCATCATCCCATAACCTTGCTGTGGAATGATATGGATTGCCTTCATTCTCATATTTCTCCAAGATCGGACGTTTGAATTCCTCCGCCTCTTCTTTGGATAAAAGCGGCTTGACTTCACGCGCAAGTTGATCCTGCTTGATGGTTAGCAGGACATTCGCGGCTTGTTCCCCGCCCATGACGCTGATGCGCGCGTTCGGCCACATCCACAAAAATCTTGAGCCATAGGCGCGGCCACTCATGGCATAGTTGCCCGCACCGAACGAGCCGCCGATGACGACGGTCAATTTGGGGACGCGCGTGTTTGCCACAGCATGAACCATCTTTGCGCCATCGCGGGCAATGCCGCCCGCTTCGTATTCGCGTCCGACCATGAAGCCGGTTATATTCTGCAAAAACAAAAGTGGAATGCCGCGCTGGTCACACAACTCGATGAAGTGAGTCGCCTTGAGTGCGGACTCGCTGAACAGGACTCCGTTATTGGCGATGATGCCGACGGGATATCCGTGAATGCGCGCGAAGCCGCATATAATCGTCGTGCCGTAGCGCGCTTTGAATTCGCGGAACTTGCTTCCGTCGACGAGGCGGGCAATGATCTCATGCACATCGTAAGCTTCGCGGAAGGTGCTGGGCAGGACGCCGTACAACTCGTCAGGCCCAAATAAAGGTTCTTCAGGCGCGGCCACTTCAAGTCCGTGTAAGAACGTTTGAAGGTTTGAAGGTTGTAAAGTTTCAACGATGTCGCGCAAAATTTGAATCGCGTGATCGTCATCGTCTGCAAGATAATCTGCGACTCCGCTCAATCGTGTGTGGACGTCTGCGCCGCCCAAATCTTCCACGCTGACGTCTTCGCCGGTGGCGGCCTTGACCAACGGCGGGCCAGCCAGAAAGATCGTACCCGTTCCTTTGACGATGATGGCTTCATCGCTCATGGCCGGGACATACGCGCCTCCTGCGGTGCACGAGCCCATGACTGCCGCGATCTGCGGAATTTTTTTGGCGCTCATGCGCGCCTGATTGTAAAAGATGCGGCCAAAATGATTCACATCGGGAAAGACTTCATCCTGCAACGGTAAAAATGCCCCGCCCGAATCGACGAGATACAGGCAGGGCAGAAAATTTTCTTCGGCAATTTGCTGTGCGCGCAGGTGCTTCTTGACCGTCATCGGATAGTACGAGCCGCCTTTGACAGTGGCATCGTTTGCGACGATCAGGACTTCGCGGTTGCTGACGCGTCCGATGCCCGTGACGATGCCCGCGCATGGCGCTTCGAGATCGTACATATCAAACGCGGCGAGAGGGGAGAGTTCCAAGAATGGCGAGCCAGGGTCAAGCAGGCGTTCGATACGGTCGCGCACGAAGAGCTTGCCTTGTTCTTCCTGCCGCCTACGATATTTTTCGCCGCTACCCGCGCGGATGATGGCAAGCCGTTCGCGCAAGATGTGGACTAAAGAAAGGTTATGTTTTTTATTGGCAAGGAATTGGGGATCATCCGGGGAGATGGAGGTTTCGAGAGTTTCCATGCGCCGAGTCTAGCACAATTATGATGTCATTGCGAGGAGCCTTCGGGCGACGACGTGTGCCACGAAGTGGTAATCTTAGGTAAAACGAGTATATCTTCTCGATGAGTCAAAACCGTTTAATCGGGGATTGCTTCGTTCCGCTCACAATGACATGATATGTTATGGACGAATGTCAGTTGTATTTGTGATTCATTTCTGCAAAGATGGAGTTATCTTCATTCAAAGGAGGTTCGCTGATGAGACCAGTTTATGCAATTTCAGGTGGGGTTTCCAAGTTCGCAAAAGCCCGCCCCGACAAGACCTTCCAGGCTGTTATCAAAGAGGCGTACGATTACGCCATTAATGATATCGGCCTGGATTTCCCGACCTTCACGCGTATCGTGGACGGTTCGGTAGTGTCGTATTTTTCGGATCACTTTGCACGACAACTGATGGCGGGCATCATGGCCCAGGATTATCTCGGGCTGTGCCCTAAACCAGGTCACCGCGTGGAGGGTGGCGGCGCGACGGGCGGGATTTGTTTCCAGGAGGCATGGAAGTCGGTTGCCAGCGGTCACATGGACGTGTGCGTGGCTTACGGTTTCGAGACCATGTCCCATGTGGAAACGTGGAAAGGAAATGAATTCATCGCGCTGGCCTCCGACATTTCGTTCGATTACCCGGTCGGAGGTTTTTATTCGGGCTACTACGCCATGATGGTCACGCGCCACATGAAGGAATTCGGCACCACACCCGAACAACTGGCGCACGTCAGCGTAAAGAACTACACCAACGCGCTCTACAATTCCTATGCCCAGAAGAGCCAGCGCATTTCCGTGCAGGATGTACGCAACTCGCCAATGGTGGCCTGGCCGCTGACCAGACTCGACATCTGCGTGATGTCCGACGGCGCGGCGGCGGTCATTTTCGCCTCCGAGGAGGGTCTCGCTAAATTGGAAGCTGCGGGTGCGACGATTGCGCGGCCTTTAGTGAAAGTCACTGGCATCGGCCGCGGCACGGATATGATGCGCATGGCCGACCGTCCGCATTTCGATTACGACACGTTCATGCG
>JAKAMM010000001.1 GCA_021812905.1 Chloroflexota bacterium
TTGCACAAAATGCCACCAGAACGCTCAGTTCACGGGACTTTCAACGGATTGCGTTTCCTGCCACGCTGACCCCGCTTTCCACGCTGGGTTGTTCAAGAATGCCTGTTCCGATTGCCATACGACCACCGCCTGGTCGCCGGCCCAATTCAATCTTTCGCATCCCCAGCCAACCAACGGCGGCGAGGGCGGATCTGGAGTCCGTCATGGCGGCGCTTCCTGCCGCGATTGTCACACGGTTAATCTGGTGACGGCCACCTGTACCAAATGCCATGATAGCAATAACCCGGGCGGCGGCGATTAATCTCATACAAAACTCTTTGAGTGTCCGCTATGAATAATCGACTGGGTTGTTTAACTGGCGCCGGCATCTTTGCCATGCTTATTACCGCGCTGGCAATTGCCGGTGTGGCCTTTGCGCAAGGCAATATGATGTTTTCTGCAGGCCCGTTGAATTCCCAGTCGAAGGGCCATCTGGTTGGCAATGTGGCTTCGCACGCGGATATCAGCGCACAATGCGAATACTGTCATACCGCGCCATGGGACTCTATAACCATGGCAGATCGTTGCATGGCTTGCCACACCGATATCGCCGCGCAGTTGCCGGACGTTACCAAGCTGCACGGTGTGATGCTTCAATTCAATAAGAGCCTCACGTGTCGGAATTGCCATCCTGAGCATCGCGGGGCGGCTGCTTCGCTGACCGTGATGGACCCTTCGCTGTTCCCGCACAACGCTGAGGGATTCTCTTTAAACGGCCACCAGCAAAACGTCAATGGCGAAGCGTTTACCTGCGGCGCCTGTCATTCCACTGATATTTCAAAATTCGATCCGGCCGTTTGCCAGACCTGTCATAATCAAATAGACACCGCATTTATGCAGACGCATATCCAGGCTTATGGGGCCATCTGCTTGAATTGTCATGATGGCGTGGATCGCTTCGGCAGGAAAAATTTCGATCATAGTAAATTCGCTTTTCAACTGATCGGAAAACATGCGGCAGTTGATTGCGCCAAATGCCACGCGGGTGCGCAGACTTTGCAAACTTTCTCGTCTGCGCCCACGGATTGTTTCAGTTGCCATCAAAAAGACGATCCGCACGCTGGCCGCTTTGGGACGAATTGCGGTTCATGCCATACGCCCGACGGTTGGAAACCGGCAAACTTCAATCATGATTTGGCCGCCTTTAAGTTGACCGGCTTACATGTCCAGGTTCAATGCGAGAAATGCCACGTCAATGGAGTTCTAAATGGCGCGCCAACGGATTGTTTCTCATGTCATCAAAAGGATGACAAGCATGGCGGCCAGTTTGGGGCCGATTGCGCCACCTGCCACACAACCGACGGTTGGGATAAGGCCAATGTTGATCATTCAAAATTTGCCTTCCCGCTGGTTGGAAAACATTTGACTGTTGCCTGTGAGCAATGCCACGCAAATGCTGTCTTCAAAGGCACGCCGAAGGATTGTTATTCCTGCCATAAACAAAACGATCCGCATAATGGTCAGTTGGGTACGGACTGCGGCTCCTGTCACATACCCGATGGTTGGAAGCCCGCAAGATTTGATCATAACCTGGCTGCCTTTAAATTAACCGGCCAGCATGTCAATGTTGCATGTACTCAATGCCATGTGAACGATTTATTCAAAAGCACTCCAACAGACTGCGTTGCTTGTCACAAAAAAGATGATCAGCATAATGGTCAGTTCGGCACAAGCTGCGGCACTTGCCATAATACGAATAGTTGGAAGGATGTCACATTTGACCATAATCTGGCAGCCTTCAAGTTGACCGGCGCACATGTCAATGTGGCTTGCGCAAGCTGCCATGTGAATGGCGTCTTCAAGGGCACGCCGCAGGATTGTTATTCCTGCCATAAACAAAACGATCATCATAACGGTCAGTTCGGTACGAATTGCGGCGCTTGCCATGATACGAGTAGTTGGGCAAATGCCACCTTCGATCATAATCTGGCGGCCTTCAAGTTGACAGGAGCGCACGTCAATGTAGCTTGTTCAAGTTGTCATGTCAACGGTGTCTTCAAAGGTACGCCGAAGGATTGCTATTCCTGCCATAAACAAAACGATCATCACAACAGCCAGCTTGGCGCGAATTGTGGTGCTTGTCATTCCACCAGTGCCTGGAAGCCTGCATCCTTCGATCATAATCTGGCGGCTTTCAAGTTGACCGGTGTGCACGTCAATGTAGCTTGTTCAAGTTGTCATATCAATGGCGTGTTCAAGGGCACACCGCAGGATTGCTATTCCTGCCATAAACAAAACGATCACCATAATGGAAGTTTTGGCACGAACTGTGGTTCTTGCCATAGCACAAGTACGTGGAGTGGCGCCACTTTCAACCATAACACCACTGGCTTCCCGCTGACGGGTGGACATGCGAACCTGAACTGTACGCGTTGCCATCAATCAGGTCAGTTCCAGGGACTCTCGACCGCTTGTTTCTCATGTCACGCTGACCCTGCTTTTCATGCCGGTGCGTTCGGCTTGAATTGTGCGCAGTGTCATAATACTTCTTCGTGGTCGTCTGCACGCTTCAGCGGTTCGCATCCAAGCCCTGGGGTTAACCACGGAGGCGCCAGTTGCCGGACCTGCCATCCATCTACTGTCTTCTCAGCTACCTGTCTCGCCTGCCATGATAGCAATAATCCTGGTGATGGCGGTGGAGGCGACGGAGGAGGGGGCGGCGATTAATTCATATAAAACTTTATGAGTATCCACCATGAGATGTAATCGACTGGGCTGTTTAACTGGCACCGGCACCTTTGCTACGCTTATTACCGCGCTGGCGATTTTCGGTGTGGCCTTTGCGCAAGGCAACATGATGTTTTCTGCAGGCCCGTTGAATGCCCAGTCGAAGGGCCATCTGGTTGGCAAATTTGCGAAGCTGGCGATTCAATGTCCGCCAGTTATTTATAGCTTGTCGTTTCCTTCCTATTCTTGCCCAATATTTCTCTCCCTTTGAGACAACCCCTTCTGAATGTTTGCCATATTTTTTCACCCGATTGCAACGACAAGAGCAACTGCATGACTCATACTGTGGCTGATGCTCACGGACCACTTCGTCAGTCCGAGTTCTTTGGCTTTTTCTGCCGCGCCTCCGGACAAAGTCAGGGTCGGCGCGTTTTGCTCATTCCCCAAAATTTCGATTTCCTTCCAGGTAACGTCCCCTATTCCGCAACCCAGCGCTTTCGCAACGGCTTCTTTGCCAGCAAAGCGTCCGGCCAGTGACTCGACTCGCTTTCCGAATTGGTCAAGTTCAGCAGGCGTATATATTCGCTCGAGGTAGTGTTTGCCGTGACGCGCAACCACTTCTTCGATGCGGGAGATTTCGATCAGGTCGACACCGGTTCTTAAATTCATTCCATTTGGAAGCTTGCCATGATTTGAAACTTTTACAAGGCGTATATTTTCTTTACGGGCCTGCCGTCGCGACAGCCAAACGGTCGGGATCAATATATTTACGGGCGGTTTCAAGTATATCCGAGGCAGTGACGGAGCGCACTAAATCCGGATAGCGGCGATAATAATCCAATCCAAGATCATAGCGTTCGATGTTCACCAAAGATCCAGCCACACCGCCATTGGATTCAAAAGCCAGCGGCAGGCGGCCAATGAAGTTGGCTTGGCTGTCTGCAAGCTCCTCTTCGGTGACCGCCTCTTTGACAAATCGCCTTAATTCTTTGACGATCAATTCGCCAGCCTTCTTGACATTCGACGGATTCACACCTGCATTGACCGTCCATGCGCCGGGACCAACTCCCGCGCTCAGGTTCGAATAAACATAATAAGCAAGACCAGCTTTCTCGCGAACTGATTTGCCAACACGGCCCATCATACCAAATTGACCAAGAATGGAATTGCCCAATGAGGCTGCCATATATTCCGGGTCCTTGCGGCGCGGGCCGTTCGAGCCGATGACAATATCGGCCTGCGATTTTTCGGCGATCTTAAAATGACGTTTGACCGTCTCATCCAAAATTTTTAATTCAGGCAGAGCAGGCAATTCACGTTGATCCGGATTCTTCCAATCGCCAATTGCGCGCTGAACCAGATCAATCGCTTCTTTTGGTTCAACCGCGCCGACAACGGAAACTACCATTCCATGCGGACCAAATCCGAAGCGATGATAATCAACAAGGTCCTGGCGCGTGACGGCTTTGATCGTGTCAGGATTGCCATCTTCCAAGCGCGAGTAAGGATGACCTTGGTAGAGAATTTCATCGAAGGTAATATCGGCCATATCGGAGGTATCCTGCAAACGGATAGCGAGACCGGTCAATAACTGACTGCGAAGTTTCTCCACTTCATCAGCGGGAAAAACCGGCTGGCGCATGGCTTCGGACAACAGCCCAAGTAAAAGCGAGAGATCTTCTGCAAGAGCGCGGCCATTAAAACCGGTGGTATGCAGGCCGGAATCAAATCCAAAACTGGCGCCGACCGATTCAAGTTCATTGAAGAGCGCGTCGAAGGAATGTTTAGCGGTGCCACGCATCAGCGCGGAGGTGGCAAAATCAGCGAGGCCCAGTTTCCCGTCCGGATCGAACAGGCTGCCCGTCTGCATGTATCCGCTGATCGAAATGGAGGGACTGTTGAAGTTGGAACGAGTCAAAATTGTGATCCCGTTCGATAAAACTTCGCGGTGAATATCCTCCGGGCCGGGCAGAGAATTTGTTTTAGCTTTGCTCATTTGGATTCTCCGTTGCCCGTTGGCACATAAGTTCCAACCACGCGGGTTTGCGGGCGCAGATATTCGCATGCCACACGTTGCACATCTTTGGGCGCAACCTTCAACATTTTCTCCAAATATGTTTCGAACCATTTATAGTCTGCAAACATTTCGGCATAACCAAGCCAGAAGGCTTGGTTGGTAATGTTCTCCGTGCCGTATGCAAAATTGGCGCGTGCTTGTTTGATGGCTCGCGCGATCTCCTCTTTTGAAACGAGAGAATCCTGAACGCGCTTGATCTCTTCGTCGAGCGCGGCCAATGCTTCTTCGGGTTTTCGATTTGGATGAACGATCAAAGTAATTTGATACAGGAAAGGATCAACGGTCACGTTCGAGCCGCCCGAAAGCCCAACTGCGAATTCCTTATCCACAAGCGAACGATACAAACGCGAAGTTTTATTTGAGATGCCGCCGCCGCCAAACATATTTAAGTTAGACGGCCCAGCCAACAGACTATCCAGCACGGACAACGCGAAGAAATCGGGATGAGAGGCGGAAGGGAAACGATACGCAACCTGCACATAAACGGTCTCACCCGGACCTTCAACGGACAGCCGCACCTCGCCGCGTTGTTCCGGCTCCTGACGCGTCAAACGCAGCGGCGTTGCCCCAGCGGGAATCGGATCAAACAATTCCTTGATGCGCGCCAGCATATCCTTCGTGTTGAAATCGCCAGCCACACCCATGACCGCATTGTTGGGAACATAATACGTGCGATAGTGTTTGTAAAGATCATCGCGGGTCATTGTCTTGAGATCAGCCATATCGCCGATGACTTCGTGATGATAAGAATGGATTCGGAAAGCCGCCTGCTGAACCGCTTCGCCCAAACGGAACATCGGCTCGTTCTCATCCCCCTCCCGCTCGGAGATCACGACCGTGCGTTCGGACGAAAATTCTTTCTCGTCGAACTCGCTGTTGATCATCCGATCGGCTTCGAGATGCAGGGCAATGTCAATTTTATCGGCGGGCATCGTCTCGAAATAAGTTGTCCAATCCAGGAAGGTAAAAGCGTTTCGCATCCCGCCATCGCGTGAGATGGCACGGTCAAGGACCGCGGCCGGGAATTGCGGCGTGCCTTTAAATTGCATGTGTTCGACCAGGTGCGAAATACCGGTCAACGGAGGCGCTTCGTCGCGCGAGCCGACGCGATACCAGACCCACGACGAGATCAGCGGCGCGGTGTGAATTTCTTTCAGCAAAACGGTCAACCCATTGGAAAGTGTGGTTTTTATTAATGTATTTGGCATGACGGGGATTATAAGCGAGAATAGTCGGACAAAATACTATTCTGTCCGACTACTAAATGTCCTTAGAGTGGCCGTTACTTTATTTGACACTAATCTTTACGGGCAAATCACGCCCCCATTGAGAGACAGGGCAAAAGGATTAATCATGCAATAAAGCGGTTTGATCGTATCTTTAAGCCCGCTAATGGCGGGATGTAATTCTGTATTTTGCAAGGGAATATCCACCGGGACATTAAGCGTGACCGGCACTTCTGTCTGAACGGGGACGGTGAAATTCAAAACAACATTGAGCGATGTCCCTGCCGGGAGCGTTACATCTGCGGGCGCATCGATGTTGAACAACGGCGTATTGATCTTCACATGCGCGCCCGTGATGGCAACATCCTGCGCCAGCGTAATGCCCGTCGTTGTTTGGACCGGAATGGAAAGATTTAAAGGAATGTTCGTTTGGACAGGGATGTTGGCCTTGATGTGCGCTTGATCCAGCAGCTCAAAGTTGGAGTAGAGTCCGCCAAGCAGGCCATTACCAATCCCAAGAGCATTTCCTTTCAAAAGCACAACGCCAAGCGCAATCAGCAGAAGAAGATTGACGGTCAGTGAAATTACGCTGGCAATCGTCCAAAAGGTTGGGAGCAGGCGGTCCTTCGTAAAACGGGAGCCGCTTTGGGAGTCCGGGGAAGGAGGCGCAGGTTGATTGGTGGAAACGTCTGCAGGTTTCGTTCTCTTCGGCAAACGGTCAACGACTTGGGGCTTGGGATGTTCATCCGATTCCTTATCCGCATCTGCGCTTGTAAGAATGTTATGGAAGCGATCCACTACGCTTTTCTTTTGCTTGTCATCTGGCATCGTCATACAGCCTCCTGTTGAACCGCTTAATCTTAGCATAGATGGCATGAAGTTCCGGCTTTCATTGCGCTTGGAGAGTGCTTCTTAAGTCCGAATAATGGGCGGGGAAAAAGCATTAGCTACAGAGAGTACGGAGTCCACAGAGTTTTGAAAAGGTTTTTGCAGTGGACTCGCAGCATATATCCACACACCTGTATAAGCCAAAGCGGCGAGCATAAGTTCATGGGGATGCCTCGATATACGCGCACTGTACCATTTGAGGTTTCAATTCGTCGTTCACCATGCGTACCCAATAACCGCTGATGGGTGGGATTTGCGTTTATCTGATCAACTCGGTTTCAGATGGTATCACGCCCGCGAAGGAACAGATCACGTAGAAGCTGTCGTGATCTGCCTGGCAGGTTTGTTGGCCGACAATGACTCTAATCTTGTTGACCACTCATCCAATCGAAGTGTCGGTGTCATCTCGCAAGAGCAGTAAAAACTCATTGCCTCCCCAGCGCCCGACAATATCGGCTTTGCGTATGCTTTTTTCAAGAACATCGCTAATGCCATTCAAAACACGATCCCCAACGGCATGCCCATATCGGTCGTTGACCTGTTTGAAGTCATCCACGTCAATGAACAATTCGATGATAACGTAGAGGTCGGTATTGCGGTCGAAGAGGTGGATCAGGTTGCTGAAAACGGTGGTCCCCGTATAAGTTACGAGCGAGAACGGCAGGTACCAACTTTTCATGCGCCGTTCCAGCCAGGAAATGGATAAGTAAACGAACAGTCCGAGATTGATCGCGAAATTTATCAGCGCCTGGGCCTCGAGTGTCAGGCTGGGTTCCATCGGGCTGATGCCGTACCCCCACAGGATTGCAAAATCATAAAGACTTCCAGACTATCGCCCGGAAGTCTTTATCTATAGCATCGGACCGGCAGAGCATTTATAGCATCGGCAACAGATAGTCGTACGCACTGAGAGCCGCCTTGGCGCCTTCGCCGACTGCGATCAACACCTGTTCGGCAAAATTGTTGGTCACGTCACCAGCGGCAAAGACGCCGGGCACGCTTGTACGGTTGGCGCAATCAATAATAATCCGGCCGCGCTCATCGAGCTTGAGCAGGTTCTTCACCATATCGGAGTTTGGCATGAGGGCCTTCTCGACGAACATGGCGTCAGCCTCGTATTCAACCGTCTTGCCAGATGGATTTTTTAACCTCAGTGTGCGCGCATATTCATCACCCTTGACGTCAATCACCTCAAAGTTTTTGAGAACCGTGACATTTTCGGCCTCTTGCAGCTTTTTCCCAAGCGGTGTCTTGAACATTTTGTCACTGTTGCATACCATGTAGACATGTTTGGCAACCGTGGAGAGTTCGCCTGCCGAACGCAAAGCCAGATCGTCATCACCAATTACGATGGTGGTCTTGTCAATGAACAGCGGGGCATAACTGAGAGCGGAATAGCACAGGCCCTTCATCGTGAATTCTTTTTCGCCCGGCACACCCATGCGGACCTGCCGCGCGCCAGTTGCAATAATGAGTGCTTTGGCATCCAGCTCAGTCTCGCTTTTGGTAATGACGGCAAATCCGCCATTCTTCTGGCCTACCTTTTCCACATCTTCAATGTGACGCGCAAAGTCGAGGTATTCCAATTCACTGCGGAATTTGTTGACGACCTCCAATCCGCGGATAACCTGATATTCCTGAATCCACGGCAGAGCCAGGTGGTAGTTGGTCTTTCCGCCCAGGTCTTTGGTCAGGAGCAGAACGTTGAGGCGTTTGCGGATGGCATAGACCGCCGCGGTTAATCCAGCAGGGCCGCCCCCAATGATGATTAGATCGTACATCGTGCTCTCCTTTCTCCATCAATAAGCAGACTTGATCGTTTCGGTATCAATCTGCGTTTCGTCGCCGCCTTCGGGTGGTTCGGGGATGAAACCGTTTTCCATCATCATTTGGGTCAGATGACGCGAGCGTCTGATAATGCGCGTGGCGGTCTCGAATTCCTGCTCGTATGTTACATGGATACGCGCCAGCCCCTCTTCCTCCGCTTTCATGGCAACCGCGGCCGCTTCGCGCGGGAAAACCTCCCAGTCATCCATGTTGGGCAAGATATGTTCGGCATCGAGTTTGTCGCCGACATGATCTGAGAGGGCCCGCGCCGCGGCGAAACACATCTCATCCGAGATCGTTCGCGCGCGGACGTCCAACGTGCCGCGGAAAATTCCTGGAAAGCCCAGCGAATTGTTGACCTGGTTCGGGAAATCCGAGCGGCCGGTTGCGACGACAGCCGCGCCCGCTTCTTTCGCCTCCCAGGGCCAAATCTCGGGAACCGGGTTGGCACAAGCGAAGACAACCGCGTCTTTCGCCATCGTCTTAATCCATTCCGGCAAAATGACCCCCGGCCCGGATTTGGAGAGGGCGATCACAACATCCACACCTTTCATCGCTTCAGGGATGCCGCCTGCACGTTTCTCGGCGTTCGTGATGTTGCATAGCTTCCATTTGTCCTTGTACTCGGCCTTGCGCATTTCGAGGTCTTTGCGATGTTTGCCGAGAATACCTTTCGTGTCAACCATGAAGCACTTGGACGGGTCCGCGCCCCAGCCGAAGATCAGACGCGAGCAAGCCACGTTGGAGGCGCCTGTCCCAATGAAGGCGATCCTGACTTCGCTCATCTTCTTGCCAACGACTTTCAACGCGTTGATCAATCCCGCCAGTGTGACTGTGGCTGTACCCTGCTGATCATCGTGCCAGACGGGAATATCCGCCTTCTCGCGCAAAGTATCCAGAATGTAGAAGCATTTTGGCTGGGAAATGTCTTCGAGATTGACGCCACCGAAACCGGGTTGCAACATCAACACGGTGTTGATGATGGCGTCCGGGTCTTTGGTATCGAGCATGATCGGGACGCCGTCCACGCCGCCCAGATATTTGTAAAGCAATGCCTTTCCCTCCATTACAGGCAGACCGGCTTTGGGTCCGATGTCGCCGAGACCCAGGACGCGCGTCCCATCGCTGACGACGATGACAGTGTTCCATTTGTTTGTATATTCATAGACCAGTTCAGGATCCGCCTGGATTGCCTTGCATGGCGCGGCCACGCCTGGCGTGTACCAGATGGCGAAATCGTTGAAACTGTGCACGGTGCATTTGAGTACCGTTTCGATTTTCCCTCGATAGAATGGATGAAGCTTCATCGCGTCTGCCGAGGGTTTTTTGGCTTTTGCAAGCAGTTCATCAATATTCATGGTTTCCTTCTTTCATACTTTGATAGAAATTACTGTTTGGGCGGCGGTCTGCGCGAATAGTTTTGCTAACCCATTCTGCGAATTGATTCTTCCCGCAAGGCAAGCATGACGGCGTGAAGGTTGAGGCCGCGCTTGCAGGCGCAGCGCGAGGCCTCTAAAACAGAATCAGACCAAAGGGTCCGGCATTGAAGCGCTTCGTCGTCGTCCAGCAGCACCAGTTGAATCAAGCTTGCCAAGGGGATATCCATTTCCTCTGAATGCTGGATATCGCAATCCAGACATACCTGACAGGCGTAAGCATCCTGCCCGGTGGCTTGTTTGATAATGCGGCGCAGGGACACAATTAGAACTCGTCCGTTTTCGGACGCAGCGGTATGGTCACAAGGACAACGTCGCGCGACTCTCCATCAGGAAACATGAAGTAATCGTCCAGATTGGCCTGCGTTTTGAAGCCCAATGTTTCGAAGGCCTTGACCACTTTTGTTTCGTCAGCAACGATTTCGGCCATCAGGATAAACAATCCTTGCTTACGGGCCAGATCCATCAGAACGCGCAATATCTTCATGCCAAGACCGCGCTTGCGGTAATCCTTGGACAGGAACAAGCGGACTTCTCCGATGTGACGTTTCGGCCCCTCGCAAAAATGCAGGGTAGCGCTTCCGACCACGCGGTCTTTAGCCAGGGCCAGGATGGGCAGCACCGTGCTGTAATCGAGATGCTGACACCAATCCCGGATGAGCGCCGGGTCTTTGACGTAGTGACGGAAATAACGCATGTCATCATCGCTGACGGCAGAATAGAAATCCATCAGCCTCTGTTCGTCGTCCGGGATCATGGGGCGCAACAAGATATATGCGCCATCTTTGAGTGTGACCATTTCGCGGAAATTTTTGATTTGTTCAGGAAACATGTGCCCTCCCAATTCAGTGTCATATTCCAAGTGTCAGGTGTCAGGCGGGAATTTTTTGGTCTTGTGACTGCGGAGCGACAAAGTCTTTCGGCAGAACGTTCGCTTCCGTGACGATGCGCGGAACGATCTCTTCCCAGCCAACGGCCATGATGTGCAGTCCGTTCACACCTTGACCTTCGAATTTTTTGATCTTCTCGATCAGTTCGAGAGCGATCCTCACGCCTTCTTCCTGCGCGTTGCCTGCTTTCTCCGCGGCTTCCATGCGTTTCATGATCGAATCCGGGACAAAGACGCCCGGCACTTCGTCGTTCATGAACTTCGCCATCTTGAAGGTCTTGAGCGGTGTGACGCCGATCAGAATATAGACTTTATCAAGAATATTTCGCTTTGTCAGTTCGTTCAGCCAGATTTCCATGTGGCCGATGTCATAGACCAGGTTGGTCTGGAAGAACTGCGCTCCGGCATTGACCTTCTTATGTTCGCGCAGGGCCTGGAACTTCGGCTCGCTGGCAAAGGGTGAAGCCGCCGCGCCGAGGAAATATTTGGGCGGCGTCTTGATCTCGCGCCCGTCCATATATTTGCCTTCATCGCGCATACGGCGCATGATCCACAGCATTTGGATCGAGTCAATGTCGATCACGTCCATGCGGCCGCGCGGCGGGGGCGCCATTTTCATGCTGTCACCTGAAATGCAAAGGATGTTGCGAATGCCAAGATCAGAGGCGCCCATCACTTCGGATTGCAACCCGACCCGCGTGCGGTCACGCGCCGCGATCTGCATGACGGGTTCCGCGCCCTGCTGGATCGCCATGCACGAGCAGGCCCATGAAGCGGTGCGCGGCGTGGCGGAGGGATTGTCCGTGAAGTTGATGGCGGCAACATAAGGCTTGACCAATTCGATGTTCTTGCACATCTTGTCGGTCTTGCATGAGATGGGCGGCGCGACTTCAGCGGTGACGACGAACTCGCCGGCTTTGAGTCTACGTTCCAACTCGGAGACGGGTTCGGTATATTTCGCCCCGTGATATTGATTGTCGCCCTGCCACCAATCAGGTTCGCGGATGACGCGGAAGATTTCATCCCACGTTTCATAGCGGACCTTGGCAGGCTTGAACAGCACTCCGTTAACGACCTTGCCCGTACCGATCTCCTTGACGCGATTCAATACGCCGCTCCATTGTTCCGTGCCGACCTTGTCCCAATCCAGCGGCGGCAGGACTTCGAGCAGGTGTTCTTCGCGTCCCATCGCAAAGGAGCGCTCGTAAATTTTGTACCAGATACATGGGCGCGTTTCGTCCACGTAGCAATGTTCTTTTGTGGAACCGCCGCAGGGGCCGTTGCGCTCGCCTTTGGGACATTCCATCGGGCAGATGAAGGCTGTCTCCTGCAACAAGCAGTTGCCGCACATGCGGCATCCAAACAGCGGACCTTTGATTGCCTTCTCAAGCGTTGCCAATACGCGGCGATTAAACGGTTCGCGCTTGAACGGCAGGTACGGCGGTTGCCAGCGGCGACCGGGTGTAAATCCAGGCATGAAGCACCTCCTTCGTCATTGCGAGTGAGCGCTGGTCGAGACGCAAGCAGTCGAGACCAAGCAAGCGTGGCAAGCTCAAGTAACTTTCAAATAGAACTTTGTAAGCAAACATGAGATTGCTTCCGGCGGAAGTGCGCCGCCCTCGCAATGACATATCAATTCATCAAATACGCATCCGCGTAAATCACTTTATTCAGCAGGATCTGCGTCGTCTTCCAGATGGCGGACTGTTCGGGGTCGGACAGATCGAAGTCTTCCATCTGCGGCTCTTCGCCCGCGAAAGTCCGTTCAGCGATCTTGTTGTAGACGCGCGCCAGCGGCGTGGACAGATCCTTCGTTTCGATCCATTTGATGACAGCGTTCTGTTCGTTGTCGAACGGATTGGCGATCATCATCTGCAGGCCAACTCCCATTAACATGGCACAGTAGACGCGGTTGATGAGCGGACGATTGTCATTCGGCACCGCGTTCGACACGTTCGATAAACCGACCGAGATGTTGGGCGCGGGATCCCAGGCATATTGCAAAGTCCGAACCGCTTCGATGAGATGCGGGCAATATTGCTGGCACCCGCTCACGGTCAGCACGAGCGGGTCAATGATCAGATTCTCCATCGGCAGTTCAACTTCCATCATGCGCGGGATCAATTTCTCCACCGCTATGTTGACGCGCGCGTCCGCTTCGACGGGAATGCCTTCGGTCTTCATCGTCAGTGCAATGACTTTCGCGCCATATTTCTTCGCGAGCAGCGGCACTTTCTCCAATCGCTCTGGTTCCGCTGAAGTTGAATTCAAAATAGGCTGGTTCTTCTTGATGGTCTTCAGCGCGGCTTCCATGCCGTCCACGTTGGTCGTGTCAATCGAGAGCGGCACGTCCACCACCGTCTCCACCGTCTCGACGATCCACGGAAAAACCTCCGCCCAATCTTTTTTGCGCGGGCCGAGGTTGATGTCCACCGCCTTCGCTCCCGCTTCGACCTGCCGCACCGCCAAATCCATGAAGAACTCTCGGTCTCTCGCGGCCAGCGCCTCCTTTACTTTCTCCGAGATGATGTGAATGTTCTCTCCGATGATGTACATAACGACCTCCGTTTGTTAGCTGGTTACATTGATCAACTTTCCATCGTAACGTAATGCGTAATTCGTAATTTACGTATCACGCATTACGGATTACGTTTTCAACGCCTCCGCCACGCTCGGAAACCTGCTCAAATCCGTGTGCGGCAAAAACAACGCCGATGTGAATGCTTCATAAAAAGTATTGTCAGCCGATAATTCAATATAGGTCATACGCTTCGCGATCTCAGTAATACGTTCTCTTTTTCTCCAATCCAGCAACGCATAGTACGCGCCCTTTACAGATGTATTACCAAGAAACTCAAACCTGTTCCACTCCATGTCAGGTAATAAGCCAATCTGTACGGCTTTCTCCACGTTGATGTATTTTCCAAACGAGCCGCCGATCAACACCTTGTCTGTTGTTTCGAGTGGAACACCGACATTTTCAGCCAGCACGGTGAACCCCGCGTAGATAGCGGCCTTGGCGCGCAACAAGTTGTCGATATCGACTCTGGTGATGACGATATCTTCACCTGATTCGGACTCGGCGCCCCATGCAACTACATACTCTCCGCCGTGCGCTCCCTCGCGGACCCTTGAACTGTTGACCGTTAAATTGACATTGCCAGCTTTGTCGAGGATTCCCGTTATGAACGCCTCCGACAGTAACGCGATCAACCCGGAGCCACAGATACCTTTCGGTTTGCCTCCACCAATGACGCGATAAGTTGGTTCGTATGTTTCGCCGTTGATCCACACTTCTTCGATTGCGCCCTGCGTTGCCCTCATGCCATTCACAACACCCGCGCCTTCAAAGGCTGGCCCTGCCGAGCAGGCGCATGTGACCAGCCAATCGCGATTGCCTAAGACGGTTTCGCCATTCGTTCCTACATCAAGGAATAAAGTCACGTTTTCGGCATTGTCCAAACCCGATGACAACACGCCTGCTGTAATGTCCGCACCGACGTAACTCGCCACGCCGGGCAGACAGTCCACACTGGCTTCGGGATGAATGTTGAGCCCAACTTCGCGTGCGGTCATGATTGGCGGATGATTAACCGTTGGGATAAATGGTGAGAGCCGAATACTCGAAGCAGGGATTCCCAACAACAAGTGCATCATCGTGCTGTTGCCCGAGATGGTCACCTTCATCACATCTTCAGGCTTGGCTTTGACTCGCTTGCAGGCGGTCTCAAACAAGCCGTTGATCGTATCCAGCACGCGACGACGGAGTTCCTGCCCGCCACCGTTTTTGCTGGCGTAGACGATTCTTGAGACCACATCCTCGCCACGGGCGATCTGACCGTTGTATTCCGCCACCTGTGCTTTGACTTGTCCACTTACTAAATCAACCAGCCACAACGTAACTGTTGTCGTGCCGATATCGACTGCACTGCCCCACACAGGTGAGTATTCATCCATCAGTCCGGGTTGTAGATCAATGAGTCGAACGGCTCTGTTAGCTTCACCGCTTTGGATAACATTTGCGATATCAACTACAGCCGTGATATTCCAATCACCCTCGCGCAGAACATTGCCCATTCTTTGCAGGAGACTCAATGAGCAGGTCGCATTTTCATAGCGATACTGTAAGCGCAGAGCGGTTTGCAAGCGTGACCAATCATCGGTCTGATCGTCCATGCTGGGAGGGGCAAGCTGCAGATGCGCGCGGCGGACGGTCTGCACGAACGAATATTCATAGTCGCCCGGAACGGTGACCTCAGCTACGACGCGGTCAGTGGTCAGTCGCCGTTCTATCTTCTCCTGCGGCGGGATATATACTGCAATGTCGCCTTCAACAACGCTTTGACACGCGAGCGCGTAGCCCTGCTCGACATCACCAGTGGAAAGACGTAACGTGCTTCTCCGCCGAACATTTCCCTCCGTCACCTGCACCGCGCAACGACCGCAACGCCCCTGCCCGCCGCACGGCTGGCCGATGTCAAGACCAGCCAGGTGGGCGGCGTCAGCCAGCATGGTGTTGGTCGGAACTTTAACGGTGGCGTTTTTGCTTTCGCCAGTGAAGGTAATGGTGTGTTGCATCTTTTGTAAAAGGTTTGCAGGTTGGCAGGTTGGAACCTTCAAACTTTCAAACCTGCCAACCTGTAAACGTTAGTTGAGCGCCTGCTTCATAAACGCGGGCAAGTCCACCGCCTCGCGTGGACCGACGCGCACCTCCCAGCCGGGCAATTCTTCCTCGACTTCGCCGGAAAGCACCGCCACATGGCCGGGCAGGACGATCCTCTTCCTGCTGACTTTGCTGGCAACGTCGAAGCCTTTGATGGCCTTGGCGATTCGCTCCGCATCGAATTTGCCTGCCGCCCACGCCGTCAGCACGGACATGCCTTCCGCATCCGTGACGACCAGCCAGGCGGGAAGACCTGAACCTTCCACTTCGTTCGCGACTGCAAAGTACGTGATGCTGAAATTGGTTGTGACCAATACAGGGCTTTCGGGCTTGGGCGAGTTGATTTCGTAAATGCCAGGCTGGACCTGAATCGGTTTTTGCGGATCAGTGTAGATGTTTTCGCGCAGGACGAGTAATGGATACAGCAATTCGGACTTGAACTCGCTCAACACAATAAAGCCTGCATATTTCGCAATCGCTTGCGCGGCGGCAATGCCTTCGTCTTTTGCGTCGCATGGAAACGCAATGGTCGGATAACCCAGCGCGCGGAAATTGGCTTTGATCGCCAGGCGGCGCGCCTGCGTGGAACGCGTCAGCCATTCGTTCATGTTCGTGCCGCCGAGATCGAGCACCATATCTTCCACGCCCTTCGCTTGAATCTTTTGAGTCAAGTCTGCGAGGGCGTCGAGCGAGTCAGCTTTGACGACTAGGGCGGCTTTATGATTCTTGGCAAGGTCGGCCATCGCGTCGGCATTGGAGGCGTCAGCCGCGTAAAGCAACGGGGTCTCGCCTCCGCAGGCTTGAAGTCCGGGTTGAAGCGAGGCGGGATCGCCCATCAAAATGAGCGGACGCTTCGTCGCAGTTCGAATCGTTTTAATGGCAGACGCCAAGTCGCCATCCGCAAGAACTGCGAAACCATCAATTGAAAAATCCATTCCCACGTAATTTACTTTATACGCATCGGCCTGCGCGACTTTTTGTGCAAGTTTAGGGTCAGAGACATTGACGCGGATGAAGAGGCTGGGTTTGTTGAAGAAAGTTTTTTCATGGCGGAACATCACGACTTCGTTGCCTGCTTTAACTTCCGTGCCATTGGCTTTGAGTGTGATGAGTCGAATCGGAGGCGCGGCGGACTCAGCCAATTGTTTTTGGGATGCTTCACTGACATACGGGCACACGCTCAGTTCAACCTGCTTGGAGGCGAGCTTCATCGCAAAGGCGAGACAAGTGGGAAAGCCGCATTCTTTGCAGTTCGTTTGGGGGAGGAGTTTGTAGATTTGGATGCCGCTTAGTGCCATGTTGATTTCCTTTCATTCTCAAGTTGACAAGTTGTCAGGTTTGCAGGTGCAACATTTCAACATGCTAACTTGTAAACTTTCAAACAGTGATAAGTTCGCCAATCGCTTCATGGATACGCTTGACGGATTCAGGATGCCTCAGCACAACCACATCCGCGCCCGATTCGATGAGTGAAATCGCGGTGAGCGTTTCCCAATTGATGGCGCGGGACTTCCAATCGCCCCACGCCTCCGGCACGCCTTCGCCAACCTTCGACTCTTTCGTCTTCCACGATTCAAAACCGGGCGTGACAATCATCGGCTGCTGGGTCATCGTATCACCTTGAAGAGCCGCGAGCCGTAAGCGTTCCATCACGGAATAGCCATATTCGATCCCATAGCCCAGCGCGCCGGTGGTCGGGTCCATGATGATGCGATCATGCGGCATGCCCATGTCACTGATGAGAATGTTCAACTGCTTCGACAGATTCACATCCATTGGCGTGCGCGCCTGCACCAGATGACCATTCGCCATGGCGGTCGCCACAATCGTGCGATAATTTTTATCTTCGCAAATTCCAAGCACAAGTTTCTCGCCCTTGGTCGCTTCCGCAATTGGGACCAGCAACTCATTATCTTGTTCGGCTTGACCCGGACCCCAGACGATGAGCGGGAGTCCGCTGGCGGCTAATACGGATTTGACAGCCTGCAGCGCGTCTTCTGCGGAATCATCAACGGTCAGCGCCAGGACCAAAAGGTCTGCCCCCGCTTCTTGGGCCTTTTTCGCCCATTGAGCGACGTCCGTCATCGCTTCACCCCACGCCTCAACCAACAACGGCGACCAGTCTTCAGGGCGTCGCGATTTGATCTCAATCGCAATCATTGGTTTATTTGGCGCGGACGCTTCAAAGTGCAGAAAGGGCAGGGTCGTTTGTCCGCCCAGCGTGATGGACTTGGCGCGCGTACCACCCTCTGCGCTCGTTGCGCCGATGGTGACAGTTTTAATACTCCCGGGCCATTTGTCTTTGGGAATTTCGATGGGCATAGTTCCTCCGGTATTCGATATTCGTTATTCGTGAATCGGGATTCGGGAGTTGGGAGTCGCTTGTCGGATAAACCGATTTCCGATTCCCGTTATCCGATTCCCGCTTTTCTTCTTGCTTCATCTCTTCTTTCAATGAAAGTTTCAATCGGCGATTTTCGCTCCGCCGCAAGACCTAAATCCTTCAACTCGCTTTCATCCTTCGCGGCAACATGTCTCAAAATGTGCCGATAAGAAATATATGCGGCAGGATAAATAATGCCCACAGAGTTGTGTAGCATATAAGCGATACGGATTCCTTTGTCTCTCATCATCTGCGCCGCGACGGTCAGCGGAATATCCGCTCCTAACTCTGGCATGCCTTCGCTCATGATGTCTTCGGCTTTCAAAGAATCAAGATTATCTTTGCCGTACGCCGCGACCAATTGCTCTTCACCGACCACGCCAATGCCATGACCTTCCGCGTCGAGCACACACATCGCTTCGACGTGGTGTTCGAGCAGGAAGCGCGCGATATCTTTAATGGGCGTTTCCCATTTGCAGGTCGGCACGCCGACGGTCATCAAGTCACGGACGAGAAATGGTTTCATGTTGAAGGTTGAAGGTTGGAAGGTCGAATGGGATGCGAACCTGCAACCTTCAACCTTCCAACCTTGAAACATCTAGAATATTGGCTCCATCGCCATGGCGGGGTGATTGTGCCCTTCGAGCCAGGCAAGTAAATCTTCAACTGAGGTTACATTCCTTTCATCGGCGATCCTATCGAGCAGGTCGGGGTCGCCTTCGCGCTCGCAGACTGCCTTGAATTCATCGGACATGGTTTGCTTCAACACGGACGACATCCAAACCACGCGCTTGAAGCCGCCGTCAGCGGAGATGAACTTGGGGCTGATGAGGTAGAACTTGCCGACGCCCATCACCCCCGGGGTTTGAAGCCCGCCGCCCGCGATACCCGCCAGCGTAGAGAACGTCATCCCCGCGGGAGTCATGGATGTGTCTTCGCGGCTGAGCACCATCACACCGTTGGCTTCGGGGATGAGCATCACAATGCACTCGAAACATCCACAGTTTTTAACGTGAATGCCGTTTGCCAGGTAACTGTTGATGTCAAGCAGGCTCAGGTTGTAAACGTAGTCGAATTGCCCGTTGTTCTTCACCTTTTCAACGCGGGTGATAGCATCTAGGAAGAAATCGTTTTCCAGCCAGGGAGCCAGCGTGGCGGACGTTTCGGGGGCTTCTTCAATCACGAGACGGACGTTATCCGCGACAGGCCGAGAGCGTCCCGTTTTGTAATAGAACAGCGTGGACGGGCTAAGGATGGCGTGGCTTTCCTGTAATCCCGCAATTGCTTTGCCAGCCTGATACGGCAAGACTTGATCCTGTCCCTTGTCGAGGCCGTTCTTCGGCAAAGCGGCGATTCGCCTGAGGGCATCGCTTTTTTGCGGGTGACGCGAGCGGGACATCTCGGCGAAACGGCGCAGGTTGGCGCCATGCAATTCCACGCGGTAAACCGAGCGGTCTTTTCGCAGGGAACTGACAACGCCCAATCGTTTCAACAACATTTGCATGTCGCGGGAGGCTTGCTTATCCTGGTGGCTCAAATAACATTCTGCAGACGGCCAGTTGCCTCCTCGCAGGCGCACAGAGCCGTCGCCGTCGAGAACGCCAGACAGGAACGCGGCGATGTGTTCTTCGGGGAGCGAAATCAGCCGCGCCAAGTCCCAGGTTTGCCCGCCGCGCATCCGCACACCAAGACTTTCGGCCAGCAATCCCAACAGGAAGTTGTTGCCATACAGATCGAAGCTATCTTGCGTGGGAACGATTGGCCTGCCATCAATCCTGCCCGTGCTACGCTTGGCGCGTTTTCCGGGCGCGGCGTCTGGGAAATGACTCGTGTAGATCGCGGAGAACGCATCCAGTAATCCTGCCTCGGCGTTGGTGAAGTTTACGCGACATTCGTCGCGCCCCTTCCAATCCAAAGAGCCGTCCGAGGCGATCAAACCCAACAGGTACAGCAAGTCGGGGGCGATCTCGGGCAGTCTCATGCGCGGGTGTCCGTTGGTTGGCGCGACTGTGGCGATGTTGCGCTTGAACTCGTCCCAGGAATGTTCCAATTGTTCTACGATGTGACGCAGGTCTCTCAGCGATATGGAGGTGACGCGCGGATCAGGTTGCTCCAATCCCAACGTCCGATAAGCCTTTGTGAGAGAGCCGTAGCGCGCCTGCATGGATTCGCGAATCTCGTTAAACAACACTTCGTCAGCCACACGGCAGTCGTCAGGCAGTAGATCAATTGCCAGCGGAATTTTTTCTTCGAGACGCAAATGCTTGACGGCGTAGAGTCTGTCGCCTTTGTGCAACTCGTCCACGCGCGCCCATGGACCGTGCCCGTTTTGCCCCCAGCGATCAACGGCAACTTCGTGATTAATGGTCAGGGTCAACTCCAGCCCGGATTTGGTCTCGATGTGGATCAACTCTTCGGGCGCGGGATTCTTGTGAACGCCGAGTAATTTGCTTTGTGCCAGCCTGCCATTGTCGTCTAGTGTGTGTAGGTCGGATTGACAACCTGTGGTGAGCGAAGTCGAACCATCCGGCTTGCGATACGTATTGATGAAATCGCCAATCTTTTTCAGATGTCCATCCACAATCACGGTGGCGTCTTCAGTCAGGCAGGCCGTCATTGGGTTTTCCATGATGGAGTACATCGAAACTTCGTTGACCACACCATGCGAGCCGATGGCCGCGTACTCGTTCGTGCCGCTCCAGTAGCCTTTTCGGTCGTCAATCAGTTTGCCGAGTTTGATGGGCTGGTTCGGACCAGTCGGGTTGATGCTGAACGAGGCTTTACAGTCCAACCAGTTATATGCGCCGCACAAGCCGAGCCGTTCAGGCGAGACCACACAGACGTGGTTCGGCGCGAAGGATTGACACAAGGTGCAGGAGTAGAACTCGTCCACTTTGTTATCGGTCAGGTCGGCGAGGCGCTTGTTGCGAAAGTCGTACGCGAGGCGCGCCTTCTCCAGCCATTCAGCATGGAGCACGGGCTCGGTGACTATCGTGATTTGGACCTTATCCACGATCGCGCCGAAGTCTTCATGGAAACGCGCGTGCAGGATTTTGCCAAACGATTCAAGGTTGAACCCTTTGTCTGCCGCGGTATTCGAGACGCGGATCCAGGCGATGTCGCGCTGACCGACGTGTTGTATTCCGCTCGCTCCGTTGACAAAATAATGGATCTGACGTTCAAGCACAGGCTCGAAGTCCTGCTGCATTTGCCGTCCCGCCACTTTGATGACGATGCCCATATCCATTGAACCTTGTGGTTCAATCTTCGAGAAATCGGGGCCGACGACTTCTATTTTGCCGTCAGTGACCTCATCCAATTTCGCCATTTGCAGGAACTCAAAGGCGCGCGAGTGCTTGCCGCCAAACTCCACTCGCAAATCCGCCTTGCGGACCACTTCGCCTTCAAACGCAGAACCGTACGGCACAGGCACATCCACGTTGGATACTTTGACCTTTACGCCGCGTACTTCGATACACTTTTGCACCAATTGTTCAGCGCGCTCGAGATCGTCCTTGCCTTCGATTTGATTGAACGGCATGGAGACAACATGCTCGTAAGTCGTCACGCCTGTTGGCAAAATTTCCGGGATGACCGTATCCGCGATAACGGGGAATCCGAAGTTGATCGCGCCTGCCGCCGCCGCGTATTTCAAATCGTCCACTTCGCCGAGTGCAAGCACAAAAGCAAAGACGCGGTCTTTGTTGTAAAGCAGGATTTCGCGTGACATGCCAGGCTTGAGTCCGCCGAAGGTCAACGCGGAGCGAGTTGCAAAGCCTAAAGCATAAATCGCAGAGATGGTGTCCGTACCAAATGGGACAGTGTATGTGTCGTAGCCCAGCTCAACGCCCTCTTCTTGAAGTTGATGGATAATACTTCTTCCATTCACATTGCCAGAGAGAAAGGTCAGAATGTTTCGCCGCTGCAACTCGCGCACGATCTTGACGGCGACTTCATTCGACTTGGCGCATCCGACAATCGCGGCGAATCCGGGCATACGACCATCCACCAATTGAATGCCCCATGAGCGCAGTTGGATGTCATCAATTGGCCCGTTGAGATAACCATCACTTGATGCTTCTTTTCCATTATCGGGACTTGTGAACGATGTTCCGCCTGCGAGTTTGAATCCCGGCATGGGCTCAGGCTGCAGCTTATAAGCGAAGCGTACAGCTTCAATTGTCTCCGCCGCGAGAAGCGTTGCCATTCCTGAGTCAAGAGTCTCGCCAAGGTAGGGAGTCCATTTTGAGGCAGCAGGAATCGGATGAAGCATATCCCGCGCTTGTTTCATCACAGGCTGCAGGTCGCCGATTTTTTCAACGGTCTTGCCTGTCATGCCGAGAATCGTCGGCAGATAATATGCAGTGTTCGGAAACGCGACGGGCGTGTCCGCCCCTTTTTCTTTCAGCGCTCTATCCAGCATGATCTCGGCTTCGGTGACCAGCGCGTTGGCTCCGCGAATTGCGCGTGTGGCTATGTATCGTGACATAAGTGTCTCCTAGTCTACTGGTCTAACTGGTCTTATTTGTCCAAGTGGTGTTTGTTACTCTGACCATTCAGACTATTTAGACCATCAGACCATTGAGACTTTATCCGTAAATCGCGACCTTCCGTTGTTCAACTGGCAACTTTTCCAACTCGATCATCCTCGCGTCGCCGCTGCGACCAAATTTGTTCGGGTCATATTCAGGCAGGCCCAAAGCGGCGCGCTTCTTATCAATGTGTTCCAAAGTTTTTTGTATCATCTCATCCGGATCGGGAATGAACTCCAGCTTGCCGCCGTAGATTTTCTCCCAACCCTCGCCGATATATTTCAGTACTGCATCGCTGTCCTGCACTCGGTCGGGCATTCCGCTCACGGGCGACGCGCCGCCGAAGATCACATAGGCGCCGGAAGCAACGCAATATGTTGCAATCGCCAGCGCCTTCTCGCTCATCCATTCGGGTGCGAGACCGACGGCGGGGATTTGGTCAATGTCATTGCCGAGACCGCCTGTCTCGACCATTTGAGTCAACACAGTCAGGATGCGCGTATTGTCAACGCATGAGCCCATGTGAAGGACAGGCGGAATGCCAACCGTTTCGCAAACTTCGCGCAGACCATTTCCGACTTCGCTCAAGCCGGCTTCGCCCAACATGAGTCCCAGCTTGCCCGACGCGATCGCGCCGCACCCCGTCTGCACGACGAGCACATCCTGTTTCAATAAATCACGCACAACCTTGTTATGCAAATAGTCCTGCGACGAACGCGGATTGTTGCAGCCGACAATCGCGGCCACACCGCGGATGCGTCCACTCATAATCGCGTCATTCAACGGACGGAACGAGGCGCGATATGATCCACCGAGCATATAGTTGATGTATTCATTTGAGAAACCGGGGATTAAATCTTCTTTGATGTTTGGAATGCGTGTCTTGGAGTTATCGCGGTTTTTGAAGTTATCAATCGCCGTCTTCAGGATCGTCTTCGCCACCGTCAAGGCGTGATGCTCATCGAACTCGATATGTGTCGCGCCCGTGATCTTGACCTTCGGCGAGGTCGTGATGATCTTGGTATGGAAATTCTGCGCCAAACCGACCAATGCCTGCATGATGCACTGCACATCCACCACCATGGCTTCGACTGCGCCGGTCATGATGGCGAGTTCCTGATGCAGGAAGTTTCCCGCCGCGGGGATGCCCTGTCGCATAAGAATTTCATTTGCCGTGCAACAAATCCCTGAAAGGTTGACTCCCTGCGCTCCTGCCGCTTTTGCGTATGCAATGATCTCCGGATCTTGCGATGCCGCGACAATCATCTCGCTCAAGCTTGGCTCGTGTCCGTGCAACACCACGTTGACCATGTTCTCCTTGATGACACCGAGATTCGCCTGACCTAAAATCGGCGCGGGCGTGCCGAATAAAATATCTGAGATGTCGGTGGCGATCATCGAGCCAGCCCAGCCATCGGCTAGTGATGTTCTAATGGCGTGATTCAAGATGTGTTCGGGTTCCTGGTCATCGCCGATGTGCGTACGGTGCAAAGCCTCGACCACCTCACGATCCACGCCGCGCGGCCAGACCTTTTGTTCGCGCCAGATTTGCTGTCGCTTCTTCGGCGCGCGTTTGGCAGGGACAACCTCGCCCTGCTGTTGGCCGAACTGCGAAATGTAAAGGTCGGCCAATTCATTGGCGATCTCTTCGGGCGCGCGTCCCTCCACTTTGATATCGTAATAAGACGCGACCATCCGCAACTTCGCAACGTCGCGAATGCCGTATCCTTCCGCCTCGCCTTTCGCTGTTGCCTTCAAAAGGAAAGCCATATCGCGGCCATGATCCGAATGGGCCGCGGCGCCCGCCGCGATGGAACGCGTCAGGTTGCGGGCTTGCATGGTATCCAGCGTTGCGCCACACACGCCCACTTCCCCGCTCTTCGTCAATCGGCATGGACCCATCCCACATTGTTTGCAACACATGCCTGCCGCGCCGATGTTGCAGGGCACCATCTTGTCCGCACGCGTGAAGGCCGTATCGAGTCCCAACTCCTGGGCGCGGACCAGCATTTCCTGCGCGGCGGGGTCAGTCGAATATTCGGTGATTCCACGTTTCTTAGGCATGATCCGCCTCCTCGTCACGCGTGACCGAAATGGTTCCCATTCCGGGGCACGGCCATAGCGGGCGTCCGCTGTAACTCACGCACTGGGCAAACGTCACCGTCTTCCCGGTCGTTTCATAAACAGCGGTGTGACGGAAGTAGCTTCTCTTTCCCTCATCAGATTGTTGAGCCGCAACTCCTGCCTCGACTGGCACTGTCCATTCGCCGAGATAGCCCGCCTCATCCAGCCTGGCAGTGATTTGCAGGTCGTTGATCTTCTTCTCATCGTAAGTTACTTCAATAACCTGAAAGGCACTGCTGGCGTACACATCCGCAACGCCTTCCAATTGCAAAAGAATACGCCTGACCTCGGTGACGTGGTGGTCGCCGAACAGGGCAGGCGTATTGAAACTTGAGGTCTTCATATGAACCTCCTTCTATGTTGTTTGCCTACATACAAAAATCGAGGAAATCTCCTCCGTGTCTATTCAATGTCATTCCTCAAAACCATTCTAGCATTTTGTATGTTCCATCATCTGTGCTGAATGTCACGCAAAAAGCGGATAAATGTCGCATGTATTATGTGCAATAATGTATTCAGGATGACTTCGCTCAGTTTTCTTTTTCAAACACAAAAATTATGAAACTTGCGATCACTGGCAAAGGCGGCGTGGGGAAAACGACACTGACCGCGCTCCTGGCGCAGACGTATGCGCTTCAGGGCCGGGACGTTTTAGCGGTTGACGCGGACCCAAGCCCCTGCCTCGCTGGAGCTTTGGGATTCCCGTCCGAACTGCGCGCGCGGCTTCGTCCCATCGCGGAGATGGATGAATTAATTGAAGAACGCACGGGCGCGAAACCCGGAACGATTGGCGGATTCTTCACCCTCAACCCGCGCGTGGACGACATCCCCGAACGATTCAGCGTTCTTCATCGCGGCGTTCGATTATTGGAAATGGGGTCAGTTGATTTGGGAGGCTCTGGTTGTATCTGTCCCGAATCTGCCATGCTCAAAACACTTTTCACACATCTCATGTTTCGCAAGGATGACGTCCTTCTGCTGGACATGTACGCGGGTGTCGAACATCTCGGCCGCGCCACCGTTGACTTTGTGGACGCCATGTTGATTGTCGTCGAACCGACGCGGCGCAGTCTCGGCACTGCCGCGCAGATCAAGAAGCTGGCAAATGATATTGGCTTGACGCGTTTGTATCTGGTTGGGAATAAAGTGAGGAACGACGAAGAAGCAAAGTTTCTCGAATCAGAAACTCCTGACTTACCTTTACTTGGTTATCTGCCCGCTGATTTGAAAGTGCAGGAGGCGGACAGACTCGGAATACCTGTGTATGATCATGTGCCAGTTTTACGGCAGGCGGTGGAAAAGATGGCAGTTGTGTTAGCGAGGCCGCAATGAGCATCGGTTATTTCCTTGACAAAGAACATCAGCCTTCAGAGAAACAAATTGAAACAGCGCTAGGCTCGAACTACCATTTGTGGAAAACGTTGATTGAATTTATTGCTGAAAATTATCAAATCCCGCCAGAGATTAATTTTGGCGGCAACAAGTACGGCTGGAATTTATGGTATCGCAAGAGCGGAAAATCGCTGGTTTCTATTTTCCCTCAACAAAATTATTTTGTTGCTCAGGTTGTCCTCGGCAAAGATCAGGTTGAAGAGGCTCTTAAACTGAAATTGGGCAAAAAAGTCGGCAGGCTGGTGAAGGAAACGCCCCAACTCCATGATGGCAAGTGGCTCTTTATCCCAGTGGCCTCACAAAAAGAGGTTGGCGATGTTGAGAAGTTATTGCTTCTCAAGCGCTCACCGATCAAAAAGAAAGTTTAGTGGTTTGATGGAGGAAGTATGACAATCACAATCGCCATCGCGGGCAAAGATGGATCTGGCAAACACAAAAACAGGTAAAATAATAGGTACGAGGTGTATCATGGCTGAATTAGTATCTCAAATGACAAAAGAAGAACTTCGTTTGATGATTGACGAAGCGCTTGAGCAAAAGCTGATCGAACTTTTTGGCGACCCTGATGAAAGTCTTGAATTGAGCGACGATCTGAAAAAACAGCTGCTACAGCAGAGAGTGGCTGTCGAGAAAGGAGAGCGGGGCAGGCTGTTCACAGATGTGGTCAGGGAATTGGGGCTTTGACATGTACACTCTGCGGATATTGGAATCTGCGGCGCGCGATTTGGCAAATCTTGATAAGCCGGTGGCGCGCCGTATTGTTTTACGTTTGAATTGGATGGTTGAAAATTTTGACGGTATCCGCCATATTCCATTATCTGGTGAATTGTCTGAGTTTTACAAGTTTCGCGTTGGGGATCATCGGATTTTATATCAAATCCTTGATAATGAAAAAATCATCCTGATACATGCGGTTGGTCATCGCCGCGATGTTTATCGAGGTCGAAAATGACAATCACAATCGCCCTCGCAGGCAAAGGCGGTGTGGGCAAGACCACTGTCGCCGCGATGATTATTAAGTATCTGGCGCAGAATCAATCGGGAAGCATACTCGCCATTGATGCCGATCCTTCGTCCAACCTGAACATGGTGCTCGGCCTTGATCTCGAATGGACGGTCGGCGACATCCGCGAAGACATGCTCGAACAAGTCAAGTCATCGCTGACGAATGGCGGCGCGGCCATGGGAACCATGCCCGGTGGAACCAACAAGCGCGATTATCTCGATTACCATATTCATTCCGCCTTAGCCGAAGGCAATCGCTTTGACTTGATCGCCATGGGCCGCGGCGAGGGACAGGGCTGTTACTGCGCGGTCAACCACAACCTGCGCGAAGTGATTGACTCGATGAGCAAACACTATGCCTACGTCGTCATTGATAATGAAGCGGGCATGGAACACCTCAGCCGCCGCACGACGCGCGATGTGCAGCATCTGTTCATCGTCAGCGACCCGACCCAGCGCGGCCTCGTCGCCGCGCAGCGCATCGCCGATATGCGCAAGGAACTGGACATCAATATCGAGAATGCTTATTTGATTATCAACCGCGTCAATGGCGACTTGCCTGCGCCGCTCAAAACCGAGATCGAAAAAACGGATGCGCCTGTGCTGGGCATTATTCCGGCCAACGACGATTTGTCTGCTTTCGAGTTTTCCGGCAAACCCCTGGTTGAGTTGGGCGACGACTCTCCCGTTTATCAATCAGTTGAAAAAATAATGCGGCAGATTCTCAAATGAATTAGCCGCGCTTCAAAATATTCCCCTTGGATATAAAATCAGGCGAAGTCGTTCTTCACGATAATACCGAAAAAGCATGGCTGCATTTCAAAAATCCGCACGCGATCATCACAACAAATCAGTTGGACGATGTAATGGGGGCGCTGCAAAAAATGGAAGAGTTGGCGGCGCAAAACAATTGGTATGCGGCGGGCTTTCTAAGTTACGAATCTGCGCCTGCGTTCGATCCTGTATTGAAAGTAAAACCGTCTTCAGGTTTCCCCTTAATTTGGTTCGGTCTTTACGATGAACCTGAAAAAATCACTCTGCCTGCTCCAACTCAACCTGCACCGCACCTAAACTGGACGCCATCTGTTACGCGCGCTGAATACAACTCGGCGATCGCGGCGGTAAAAGATCACATCGCGCACGGCAATACCTATCAGGTGAACTACACCATGCGGCTGCGTACATCCTTGGCACAAGATGTCTGGCCGCTTTTTCTGGCGATGGTGCATGCGCAAGGCGTGGGCTACTCGGCTTATCTGAATATCGGTACGCACATTATCGCGTCCGCGTCTCCTGAATTGTTTTTCACTCAAGCAGGCGAGACTCTAACCTGCCGCCCGATGAAAGGTACTGTGAAGCGCGGACGGACAAACATGGAAGACGATCTACAGGCGCGCTGGCTTGAAGCATCCGAGAAGAACCGCGCCGAAAACGTGATGATCGTGGACATGGTCCGCAATGACCTGGGGCGCATTGCGAATATAGGCAGTGTGCGCGTGCCAAGACTATTTGCCACTGAGCGTTATCCCACACTCTGGCAGATGACATCCACTGTAACGGCAAACAGCAATGCACGGCTGCATGAGATCCTGGGCGCGCTCTTTCCGTGCGCCTCCATCACCGGCGCGCCAAAGGTCAGCACGATGAAAATCATCGCCGCGCTTGAAAATAGTCCGCGGAAAATATATACGGGTAGTATCGGCTTCGTCGCACCCGGACGGCGAGCGCAGTTCAACGTAGCGATCCGCACCTTATTACTGGAACACGCAAGCGGGCAATGCGAATATGGCGTAGGCGGCGGCATTGTATGGGATTCAACCAGCGCGGACGAATACGAAGAAGCCCTACTGAAAGCACGGGTATTATCCGCGCCGCGTTTTGATTTTCAATTACTTGAAACTCTACGCTGGACACCCGCTGAAGGTTTTAATTTATTGGAACAACACATCAACAGAATGGTAGAGTCGGCTTATTATTTTGGCTTTCAAGCGGACAAAGACTCAATCGAGTCATATTTACAAAACCTCAGCGCTTCTTTTTCAAGCGAACCTCAGCGGGTACGCTTGCTTTTGACAAAAGATTCTGTCCTATCAGGCGAAAGCGTTCCTCTGCCTGCCGCTTCAGAATCACCCGTCCGCTTGCGGCTCGCATCCATGCCGATCAACTCTGCCGACGTATTCCTGTTCCACAAAACGACGCGGCGCACAGTCTACGAGCAGGCGCGCGCATCCGCACCCGCCGACTGCGACGATGTGCTGCTCTTCAACGAACGCGGCGAATTGACCGAATCCACCATCGCCAATCTGGTTGTGGAATTAAACGGTGAACTGCTCACTCCGCCCATGGACTGCGGCCTGCTCTCCGGCACGCTGCGCGAACATTTACTGAAAACGGGGAAGATCAAAGAAGCCATTATTACAAAAGCACGATTACAAGACTGC
>JAKAMM010000106.1 GCA_021812905.1 Chloroflexota bacterium
CTCATCTTAACTCCTTACGCTACTACCCGCCCGGCACGCTGGCTGCGTTCTCTCCTCGGACGGATAGCGGCGGAGACCCTTTTTGCCGGACTCATGGGTCTGGTTATGGGACTCACTACCGCGGCGCTGTTGGCATTTCCGCTTTCTCTCCTGCCCGATCCATTCGGACGCACCCTTCCGTTCATCGGTGTTCTGATGTTCAGCTATTTTGGCGTGACGCTGTTCGTCATGCGCCAGGGCGACATCATGAGCCTGTTCAGCACGTTCAGCGGACGCGGCGGCGAGGGAGGCTCCGGTTCTTCCTGGACAAACCTCAATCGCACCATCTTACTTGATACCAGCGTCATCATTGACGGGCGCGTGGCCGACATCGCCCGCACAGGCTTTCTGCCTGGAACGCTGCTCATCCCGCGCTTTGTGTTGAATGAACTGCAATACATTGCCGACTCACCCGATGGACTGCGCCGTCAGCGCGGACGGCGCGGCATGGAA
Organism: Chloroflexota bacterium; assembly: GCA_021812905.1. Next base: position 493 of record JAKAMM010000106.1, read on the forward strand.
GTATTATCTGAATTGCAAAAACTACCCAACATCCTCGTCCGCATCAGCGACATTGACGTGGATGGCGTGCGTGAAGTGGATGATAAACTGGTCGTGCTCGGCAAACAGCTAAAGAGTCCGGTGTTGACCAATGACTTCAATCTCAACCGCATCGCCGAATTACAGGGCGTGACCGTGCTCAACATCAACGACCTGGCCAATGCAGTCAAATCTGTGGTTCTGCCAGGCGAGGCCTTGAACATCAACATCTTCCAGGAAGGCAAGGAGATCGGCCAGGGTGTCGGTTACATGGACGATGGCACGATGGTCGTCGTGGAAAACGGCAAGGACTACATCGGCGAATACATGGACGTTCACATCACCAAAGTCCTGCAGACCGCCGCAGGCCGCATGATCTTCGCCCGCGTGGAAAATGATAAAAAGAACGGCAACGGGAAAAAGAAATAATAATCACGTCATTGCGAGCGCACTTTGCGAAGCAATCTCCCGTTTAACGAGAAAACCTTAACAGAGAGTCTCATCCGCTTAATTGGGGATTGTTTCGTCGCACACCGTCCTGCGTTCGCCTGCACTTGCGCCAGGTGCAAGCGGTGCAGGGAAGAATGCTCCTTGCAATGACATAGGCAGGAAATATGATCCGCCTCTATAACACACTCACCCGCAAAAAAGAAGATTTCGAAACCATCGAGCCAAACAAAGTCCGCATGTATGTGTGCGGTGTCACGGTCTATAACGATGCGCACGTCGGGCACGCCATGTCGGCGCTGGTCTTCGACATCATCCGCCGTTACCTCGAATATCGCGGCTACACAGTTAAACATGTTATGAACTACACCGACGTGGATGACAAGATCATCGCACGCGCCAACAAGCTCGGCGAAGATCCTTTCGAACTCTCGAAACGCTACATTGACGACTACTCCCAAAATCTCAAAGACCTCAACGTCCTGCCCGCCACCGTCAACCCCACCGTCAGCGGCACCATGCCGCAGATCATCGCCCTCGTGCAGGGTCTGATCGAAAAAGGCTACGCCTACGCCGCCTCCAACGGCGATGTGTATTTCCGCGTCACCAAGGATGAAGATTACGGAAAACTCTCCGCCCGCAAACTGGACGACATGCAAGCCGGTGCGCGCATCGAAGTCGGTGAAGCCAAGGATCACCCGATGGACTTCGCCCTTTGGAAAGCCGCCAAGCCCGGCGAGCCTTTCTGGGACAGCCCCTGGGGTCATGGCCGTCCCGGCTGGCACATCGAATGCTCGGCCATGAATCTCAAAGAACTCGGCGAGCAAATTGATATTCACGGCGGCGGCAACGACCTGATCTTCCCCCACCACGAAAATGAAATCGCACAAAGCGAATCCTACACCGGCAAACAATTCTCGCGCTACTGGATCCACAACGGCATGTTGCAGCTTGGCGGCGAGAAAATGTCGAAGTCGCTCGGCAACATCGTCAGCATCAAAGAGTTTCTTACCAAGCGCGATGCCGATGTGATGCGGATGCTGGTCTTGAACGGGACCTATCGTTCGCCGCTGATGTTCAACGACGAGACGCTCGACGCTGCCGAGAAATCCGTTGACCGCCTCAAATCCGGACTTCGACCGGCCGCCGTTTCCGCAAAGGGACTCGCCGCTGGTAACACATCCGAACTCGCCACCGTGGTCAACTCCGCCAAAGAAAACTTTACGACTGCAATGGACGACGACTTCAACACCGCCGGTGCAGTCGCCGCGTTATTCGAACTCGTCAAAGCCATCAACACCGCCCGCGACAATGGTGCAACGTCTGATGAACTCAAACCCGCGCAAGATAAATTGCGCGAGCTGACCGGCGTGCTCGGCCTGCGCCTGCAAGATAAACAAGGCTCCGGCGAAACGGACAAGTTCGTGAACCTGCTCATCGAAGTAAGAAGCGAAGTCCGCAAACAAAAACTCTGGCCGCTCTCCGACCTCATCCGTGACCGCCTCAAAGAACTCGGCGTCACCATCGAAGACAGCAAAGACGGCACAACCTGGCGATGGTCATAAATACGTAGGGGCGGAGCGACGCTCCGCCCCTACTCAATAAAATAAAAATTTCCGGGATTTAGCCTCGGAAGTTTTTTGCTTATGATATGCCTATTGTAGCTGTTTCTCTTCTTCATCCTTGCGAAGGTTCGGAACCTTCGCAAGGACAAGCTGTGTATACTCCAAATGACAATCCGCCAAATGCAGCCTCATCCTGCCGCGAATGGAGATAGTGAAGGCATCATCTAAATCTTTTGGGGCTTTATTGAGTGCGCCTGTGACGCAGCTACTCCGGCGCATCGGCATAAATAAAAAAGATTTTGCTTCTTCACAAGAAATTGTCATTGAAAAGATGATGGTCTCTTCTTTTCTCAAGTAAAATCAATCCATGAAGGAATTCATCTACTCACGCAACGCCGTCTATGAGACCCTGCGCGCCAAATGCAGGGAAGTCTTTCGCATCCAAATTGCCGAAGGCGCCCAGGAAAAAGGCCGCCTGGACGATATTCTGCGCATGGCAAAAGAGCGCAAGATTCCCGTCGAGCGCGTGGCGCACCCGCGGCTCGATAAAGTTCATCAAAACCATCAGGGCGTGGTGGCCGAAGTCAGCGGATACGCGTACAGCGACCTAGTGGACATTCTTGAATACGCCCGTCAGAAGAGCGAACTGCCTTTCGTGCTTATCATCGACTCCCTGCAGGACCCGCAGAACTTTGGCTCGCTTCTCCGCACGGCGGAAGCGCTGGGCGTACATGGCGTGGTCATTCCACTGGCGCACGCCGTTGAAGTCACGCCCGCGGTGGTCAATGCTTCATCAGGCGCGAGCGAACATCTGCGGATCACGCAGTCCAATCTCTCGCAAGCCATCGACGCGCTGAAAGATTCGGATGTGTGGGTCGTTGGCATTGACCAGAGCGGCGAGACCATCAGTGACAAGACCGAAAAACATTTGCGCGGCGCGGTCGGGTTGGTGGTCGGCTCGGAGGGGGAAGGAATCCGCCCGCTGGTCCGCTCGAAGTGCGACATCCTGTTCAAGCTCCCGATGCGCGGGCAGGTCGAGTCGTTGAACGCGGCAGTGGCAGGTTCCGTGGCCTTATATCTGTCTTATCTCGCCCGAAACAAATAAATTATCCACCTCGCCGCACCCTATTCCACGCGGTAAAATTGGCTCATGTCTGAAACCCTGAAGATCGTCATCCCAATGGCAGGCTGGGGCACGCGCATGCGTCCTCACACCTGGAGCAAACCCAAGCCGCTGGTCGGCGTGGCCGGCAAAACCGCTCTCGACTACTTGATGGACACGTTCCAAACCCTGCCAAATCCCAAAAAGACCGAATACGTTTTTATTGTCGGCCCGTATCTGGGCGAGATGCAGATCCCGCCATTCATCGCCGAGCATTATCCCAATATCAAGGCGCATTTCGTTGTTCAGGCCGAGATGAAGGGACAATCGCACGCCCTATACCTGGCGCGGCAATATCTGACAGGCCCGATGATCATGTGCTTCTCCGACACGCTCATCGAAACGAACTTCGGATTCCTGGAGCGCGAAAAAAGCGACGCTGTGGTCTGGGTCAAAGCTGTGCCCGATCCGCGGCGCTTCGGTGTGACAGAGGTCAAGGAAGATGGTTGGGTGAAACGTCTCATCGAAAAACCGCAGACGATTGAAAATAATCTGGCGATGGTAGGATGTTATTATTTCAAGAGCAGTGAAGATTTGATGAGCGCCATCGAAGAACAAATGCAGCGCAATATACAATTGAAGAATGAATTCTTCCTGGCCGATGCAGTCAATATTTTGATCGGGCATGGGGCACTGATGCGCGTGGAAAAAGTCGAGACATGGCTGGATACGGGCACGATCGAAGCCACGCTCGAAACCAATCGACATTTATTGGAAAAGTTGCGGGTTGAAAAGTTTAAAGGTTTGAAAGTTAAGATCAATGAACCAGTGTTTATTCACGAGACGGCGGAGATCACTGATTCAGAGATCGGGCCTTACGTATCCATCGCGGAAAATTGCAGGATTTCCGGAAGCAGGATCAAAGACAGCATCGTCGAAGCAGATTGCGAGATCAAGGACGCGGGGCTGAAAAGCTCTTTTATCGGCAGGCAGACAAAAGTCGTGGGCAGAGGCGGGAAAGAGGCTTGGGTGTTGAATGTAGGTGATGACAGCAGTGTCATCCTTGAGTAGGACAGGATTACATCATGTCCCATTTTATTTTCTGAAATAAGACAGATGGATACCGTCGAATGCCGTTCGGATTCAGAGTATGCGGAACGTCCGCTGGCGTTCAGATGGAATGGGCAACGCCATGAGGTGGCCGGGATTTTGGCTCGCTGGCGCGCACCGGCCGAAAAACGTTTTCGCGTCAAGACAACCGACGGACAGGTTTTTGAATTGATTTATCGGGAAGTCCCCGATGAATGGAAAATAGAACAACTATAGGAGGCTCAATGCAGGAAATCGCAGGTACACAGTATCTCTCAAAACGTGTGGCTGGATTAAAGCCCAGCGGCATTCGAAAATTTTTCGACATTGCCGCGACCATGAAGGATGTGATCTCGCTGGGAATCGGCGAGCCGGATTTCACCACGCCCAAGCCGATCTTGGAGGCGGGCATTCAAAGCCTGCAACGCGGCGAGACGCATTACACATCCAACTCCGGCAGGATGGAATTGCGCCAGGGCATCGCGGCTAATCTTCAAAAATTGTACGGCGTGAAATACAACCCGGTGGACGAGATCATCGCGACCGTCGGCGTTTCAGAGGCATTGTATCTGACATTCACCGCCATTCTCGAAGCGGGCGATGAAGTCATCATCCCGACGCCATGTTTCGTTTCGTATCAGGCCGAGGTGATTCTGGCGGGCGGCGTTCCGGTGGAAGTGCCAAGCCGCCTCGAAAACAATTTCCAACTCGACCCGGACGATATTCGCAAGGCCATCACCCCGCGCACAAAGTGCATCTTCATCGGTTATCCATCCAACCCGACCGGCGCGGTGGCGGAACGCGATGTTTTGCTGGAGATCGCGCGCATGGCCGAAGAACATGACCTGATCGTTGTGTCTGATGAAATCTATGACCGGCTCGTCTACGGCTTCAAGCACGTCTGCTTCCCGTCGCTGGACGAAAACCTCAAGCGCCGCACCGTTTTGCTGGGCGGCTTTTCGAAAGATTACGCCATGACCGGCTGGCGCATCGGATACGCGGCTGGACCTTCCGACATCCTCAAGGGTTTGGTGCGTATTCATCAATACACGATCATGTCCGCGCCGACAACGGCCCAGGATGCCGCCATCCAAGCGCTCAAAAGCGGTGAGCCTTACATCAAAGAGATGCTGACGGAATATGACCGCCGCCGAAGACTTTTGGTCGGCGGATTGAACAAGCTGGGCCTCAACACTTTCGAGCCGCGTGGCGCGTTCTACACATTCCCGAATATTTCCGCTTCAGGCATGGACGATGAAACCTTCTGCCAGAAATTATTGGAGGAGGAACACGTGGCCGTTATCCCCGGCAGTTCATTCGGCCCCGGCGGAGAAAATTTCGCGCGCGCCTGTTACGCCACCAGTTACGAGCAGATTGAAGAAGCCCTGCGCCGCATGGAAAAGTTCATGGCGAGGCATGGGTAGAGCCCGTATTCAGTAATCAACAAACGGAGTGCAAAGGTTCCCTGGACAGTCCGCTACCGTTCGTGCCGCGAGCACGACGGTGCGAGACGGCAGGACAGGCTGCTTTTGCGTTTCGGAAGTTCTACTTCCGAACTCCAGAGAAATCTGATGCAAGAGGTTAAATAAAAACAGAGACGGCCAATTGATCGTCTCTGTTTGATTTTTACGCCTTTTCCAAAGCGACTTTATGTTTCCCAATGCGGTAGTTGCCGTTGTGAAGCATGACCTTTTCCAAATATTGTTCCGGCACATCCACATAAGTGTACTTATCTTCGAT
>JAKAMM010000107.1 GCA_021812905.1 Chloroflexota bacterium
GAGGATACAATATCCTGGCAGGCTTGAGGAACACGCAACCAGGGATGATGGTCCACGCCTGAGAGGACCAACACTTGCCAAGCCTGCCTTCCATTCGCCAGAGTCATCGCACCGGCAAGCGGGGCAGTATCATCCTGGTCACCATGAATGCACAGAACGGGGAGATCACCAAGCATGTCTGCATCTCTCTTCACATCGTAATTGCAGATGACCTCCCAGAATGAAGAGGTGAACGAGCGCCACGAATGCTTGACGATATCGGCGGCCACTTCGCGCGGCAGGTCACGTTGCAAGTATGGCACGAGCCAACTAAACACGCGGCGGGTGAGGATGCAGATCACAGCGGCCAATGCCATGTTCGAGAAGAACCAGCCATAAGGAACAGGCTGACTGGTGAAGAATCTTCGGGCTTCCTTTGCATTACCGAAGAAAGGAATGCTCAACAGCACGAGTCGTTCCACCTGTTCGGGATGACGCGCCGTGAAGGCAATGGAAAGCAGGGTTCCCATTGAATGGCCGATCAGGGTAAATTGCTTTTCATTTTTTAGGGCTTCGTAAAGTGCATCCACGTGACGATCAACAGTATAACGTGACCAGGGCTTGGGCGAATCGCCGAAGCCGAGCGGATCCACCAACAGGACGCGGTGATTCTCTTCGAGCGCGCCCAGCCGCCCTTCCCAGTAACGAGTCGTCGCGCCCAGACCGGGAATGAAGACCAGTGTTGGGCCATCTGTGCCCATTTCGATAACGTTAAGCGTGTCCGAGCGTTTCGACATTCTCAATCCATCTTGCCCATGCCCTTCATGGCGCTTGTCATGTCACTGCACAATATGGCATTTTGAGCGCGATGCAGGTTCGCGATCAATACCGGGCCTGGGTCTTCGTCCCGTTCGTCGCGTTCCATGCGGCACTGAAAGACAATATCATCGCCAGCGCGAAAGCGGACTGTTTTTCCGGCCACGTTCAACATGTCATCACGCTCAGCGCGATACACGGTCGGATGCGGACTGCGATACCAATACGTGCCTTTGTCGCGGACGACTCCTTCACGCAACAGACGCCGGATCTCGGACTTGTACTCCATTTCATCTGCCTGCCAACTGCTTGCGCGCATGACCTCGAAGCGGATGTCCTGTTCGAGGCGTTTTGATTTTCCATCGCGGGCATAATCATCGCGGGCATCGGGATCTGTGAAAGCCCACACATCGTTCGGGTCGGGGTTGGGACTATCGGCGGTGGTGTCGGCACGTGACACAAAACCCGGGGTGCCAAAAAGGGATTTCAATATATCGGACATAAGTCAATCCTCCATCATAGTTTTCATGCGTCCCATCATTGCCTGCGCCATTTCGCCGCATGTACGTTGCACGTGCTCTGAATCAAAGTCGCCGATGAGGATGGGATCATCCAGTTCAAACCGGTCGCGCGTCATCGGGCAAGCCCAGACGAGACCTTGACCTTTTTTGAATGTGAATTGTTTGCCGTCAAGACTTAACTCGCCATCCTGCTTTGCGCGGTAGACTGGCGGGAATGGCGAGACACTCCAAAACGATGCCAGCTTGCGGATCATGCCCTCGTGCTCGAGGCGGTCCAGTTCGCGCTTGCATTCGCGGTCGAGGTCGCTCCACGTTCCGCCGCGCAAAACTTCAAAGCGGATGTCGTGCTCGAGCTGATCGAGCGTACCATTGAATTCATAGCGTGCACGCGCCACAGGATCTGTAAAAAGCCATACATCATCCACGTCAGTTGGCCCAGGAATAAAGGTCGAGCCGCAATAGGGACAGGTGACAGGCTTGCCATACGAGCCATCCCAATCAATGGGTGCACCGCAGCTGGGGCAGTTGAGTTTGGTCAGGGTAACGGTCATGGTTTGAAGTGAGCAATTCGATGTCTTTCATCGAGCTGCTTTTTATGATATGCCGCGCGACTTTTCCCCGCCAGCGCCAGTTAGCCGATTTCTGTATAGGCATAATGGCGTATGAATGATGTCACCGCCGCCAGCTCGGGATGAAGCGCGGCACTTCGCACAGGTACTCGCGATATTCGGGAATGCGTTGGACGAGGTCGATCTCCTCCAACCGGGCCCATAGAAAGAACCACACAAAAGCGAGCGATGAAGCAACCAGGACTGTGAGTCTGGGACGGATCAAAACCAGTCCTGGCATAACAATTGCGCCGCCGGCGTAGATGGGATGCCGGGTATACGCATACAGCCCATGTTGCACGACCGTGTCCCGCGCCGAAGGCAGGTGCGGACTCCAGACAATGCGCGGCGAGTAATACCAAACGCGGTCAATGGCCATCGTTTCCCAAGGCACACTGACCAATATTATGAGGAGCGCGATCACAACCAGTGTGCCTCTATACCGCCAGATGAAGCGCGGGGCATACAGCCATAGCAAAGCAAGCGGGACAACTCCAAAGATGAGCAGAAGTAAGAAGTAACTCATAGAGACCTATCTTGGACTTGAAAATCGCTTTGGGGCAATGCCAAAGACTCCAAACCGAACTGTCTACCGGGCCAAAGCTGTGCGAGTCTATCCGGGCTGATGATTTCCCAATATTGGCGCCAGATCAGATCAAGTCTCCTAGGCTGGCTGAGAAAATGAGCCAGCTCACCAATCCATTGCATGGGCAAACCAGGGATGATCTGCTGTGCAGTCAACAGAAGGCGATGAGCTATGGCAAGTTGCCGCTTGTCAGCAGATTGATAGGCGCGTGAGGCTTCTGACGCGCGCATCTCGCCATCGAGCGTCCGACGCGCCAAGTTACCTGCCACCGCACCAAAATATAAAGCTGGGCGGATACCCTCACCGGTTAATGGGAGACATTGTCCGGCTGCATCTCCAACCCGCAAGACGCGTCCATTCGTTGCCGGTTGGCGGCGGTAGGACCAGTAGCCGCCGTGGAAACTGCTCGGTGAATTTTCAAAGTGATTGACAGTAAAGTCTTTCAAAGCTGTACCCAAGTGAGCGAGTCCGCGGTAACTGCCGAGGCCCGCCCGTGAAAACGCACCGCTTGGAAACAGCCAACCAACGTTGAAGGCGCCAAATTCCTGCTTGTCGTAGTAAAAGTGCAAGCCGCGTTCCTTGACTAGGAGGACTGCCTCCAAACCAAAGCTTTTCCCAGTGTGCGATTCAGCCCGCTGCCGCGCATTCGTAGCCAGCTCAGCGCGCCAGCCGGTGGCATCAATCAATATTTCGGCATCGAACACGCCCTTCGTTGTGTAAACTAAATGGCCGCGATGGCCCAGCACAGAGGCATGTAATAGTTCGACCTGTGCCTGATTCCACAGGTGGTAGCAAAATGTACGATAGTCGAATGTACAGAAGGGGTAGGGGAGAGGATACTCATAAACATTGTTTTTTAAATGAATAATAAGGCGATCATGGACTTGCAAAAGGCTATCCATCGTGCCTGTTGCTTCGAGAACGGCCAGCAGCGTACCGCAAGCCGAAGTCTGCACCGCGCCGATGGCGTGCGGCTCAACCAGTAAAATGTGTTTGCCGCGCAACTGAACAGCCGCTGCCAACCCGGCGAAACTGCCCCCGGCAATAATTACATCGTAGTCCATAAGAATCTACCTTTATGATGCTTCTCGAAGATCGCCTGTTCCTTATAAACATAGGCCGCAGTGGAGCATCTGCGGCCTATGGAAGGGGGGCGGGCGAACCCGCCAAATCGAGTCCCGGTCCCGGCGGATACACTCCGCTGATGTCAGGGCAGCCTCAGTAGAAATGCCCTTAATATTTGTGTGAGACCGGTGAGTCGGAGCCTGTTGCGCTAATGGTGTTGACTGACTGGGTGCATGGCCGGCGCAGTTTTGGCCTCTTCCCGGGCTGCGAAGAAATTCCAAATGGGAACGAAGAGCACAGCTGTTAGGAAACCGCCTATGAAGATCTCCACCAGACCGAGGAGGTATAGGCCCCAGCTGATGAAAGTAAAGCCGGGCAGGAGCAGGGTGTAGAGATTCTGCATCACCCACCAGTTTGGAAACAACAGACCGAACAGGACATCAAGCGTAAAGACCACAGCTGAGAAGACCGCAAGGGTCCATGCGACGGGCCAGAAGGATAGTTTTTTCATGTCAATTTCTCCTTTAAATTCATTGACTGAATACATCAGGACTAATGACAAATGAGTTTTTATTTTTGACTCCGAACCGATCAAGCACGCGCGGCATGTCAGGATCGTATACCCACGTGCCATCATCGGTACGGAAGCAGTATAGATACTCGCAGCCCGGTTCCAGTTCGAGGGTCAGCGACCACAAGCCATCGTCCGTGCGTTCCATACGATAAACACTTTCATGCCACTCTTCGAACCAGCCTACTAGATACAGACAACCGCAATCATCAGCGGGCATTGCGAACGTCACCCGCACTAGGTCATTGTTCCTCTCAGTAAGTTTCTGTACCCTAATTATATTGGACCGCCTTTTCATCCAACGCGGCTGACAATGGATCAGAACGTGCCGTATCGTTGTCTTTAGCATAAATCGCTCGTGCTTGGACTTCAAGCGCAGAATGGCGCGATTCGCGGGTAAGCAGTTTGGCGCATGGGTATAGAGAGCGGCAACCTGCCATTCGCAGGTTGCCGCTCTGTCAATGATTTAGCTAAAAGATAGGCAACTATTTGAGACTGGAAATCACACGCTCCAACTTCTGCCTTGCCTCTGCTGAGACCTCACTTAGTATTGGTTCGTCCGCAAAGGCGCCGAGCATTTGCACCGGATCTACAGCGGTAACGATTATGCCTTTGCCTGCTTCCTGCACAGTGACATTGCACGGGAGAAGCAATCCCACATCCGCATTGGCAGAGAGGGCGCGGTGTGCCAGCGATGGGTTGCACGCGCCGAGGATTACGTAGCGGCGAAAGTCCACATTGATCTTCTCTTTCAAAGTAGACTTCACATCAATTTGCGTCAACACGCCGAAGCCCTCGGCTTTGAGCGCCTCCGTGGTCTTTTGGATAGCCTGCTCGAAGGATATGTTCAGCATGACGCGAATTCCAAGATCGGTTGTCATTTTGTTTTTTCCTTTTCTTTCTGTTTGTGTGAGTTTGATTGCACCGCGCGGCGCAGATCCGCCACGCGGAATTTGAAGTTGGGTTTCTCGCGCACGACACCATTGTCATAGAGGATGCCTTGTGCGCGTTTCACATCCACATCTCCTTGTTCATTCAACAGAGACTCCTCCACATGCACAGCCTGAACCAAGCCAATGAACATCGTATGCGAGTCGAGCGCGATCTCCTGTTCGACCATGCACTCAATGTTGACCGGGCAATCGGCGAGCAGCGGCGTCTTCACTTTCAACGCGGGCGCGAGCCGGAGTTTGGCGATGGCGATCTTATCTACCTTTGCCCCGGTTACGACGCCGATGTAATCCACGAGAGCGGATTGTTCCGGCGCGGGGATGTTGACAACGAACTCGCGGCTCTCGCGGACCAGTGAATGGGAATATCGTCCTGAGCGGATGGAAATCGCCAGGCGTGGCGGCTCAGCGGAACACGATGAGATGCGGTTGCAAGCCATCACGTTCGGCTTGTCTCCACCGGTGGTGATCAATACCACCGGCACGGGATACAGCGTGGTGTTCGGTTCGATGGTACGTTTTGACATCACACTTTGGCCTTGATGCCTTCCAGTTTTGTATTCTTCAGCATCAAAGCATTGATCGCCACAAGTAGCGATGAACCAGACATAGAGAGAGCCGCGATCTCCGGGCGCAGAACCAACCCGAAGGCGGGATAGAACAACCCGGCGGCAATCGGGAAGGCGACAGTGTTGTAGCCCGCCGCCCACCACAGATTCTGGTGCATCTTGCGGAGCGTGGCGCGGCTGAGCGTGATCGCGCCGATCACATCGAATGGATCGGATTTCATCAGTACCACATCGGCGGTTTCCATTGCCACATCCGTGCCAGCGCCGATGGCGATGCCCACATCCGCTTGCGCCAGCGCGGGTGCGTCGTTGATTCCATCACCCACCATCGCGACCAGCTTTCCCTGAAATTGCAGCTCTTTCACCTTATCCGCTTTCTGACCCGGCAGGACTTCCGCAAAGACGGTGGTGATTCCCAACTCGCCCGCGATGCGTTCGGCGGTGGCGCGGTTGTCGCCGCTCAGCATGGCAACCTGCACGCCCATCTTCGTTAACTTCTCCACTGCGAGTTTTGCATTCGCTCGCACCGCGTCTGCGATGGCGATCATGCCGGCGAATTTGCCATCTGCTGCGGCGTAGACCACCGTGCGTCCCGCGCCTTCGAGCGATGAAGCGCGTTCTTCGTAACCATCCATCGTGATCTTGTTGTCACGCATTAACTTGCGATTGCCGACGAGCAAGCTCCTGCCCGCGACTTTCGCCTTCATGCAGATCGGA
>JAKAMM010000108.1:0-394 GCA_021812905.1 Chloroflexota bacterium
AGCCTTTGGAGGGTACCATGTCAACAATTGCACCATCTCTTTCCATCTCCACGTCACAACGCAAGAAGGTGACGACCGCCACGTTCCGCCAGAAAAAGCAACGCGGCGAATTGATCACCATGCTGACCGCCTACGACTATCCCACCGCGCTGGCAGAAGACCAAGCTGGCGTCGATTCGATTCTGGTCGGCGACTCGCTCGGCATGGTCGTGTTGGGATATCCAAACACATTGCCCGTCACAATGGACGATATGCTTCATCACAGCAAAGCTGTTTCACGCGGCGCGAAGTTTGCGCTCCTGATCGGCGACATGCCGTTCATGTCTTATCAGGTTTCTGTTGAAGAAGCCGTGCGCAACGCCGGAAGATTTTTGCAGGAAGCCGGCATGGACGC
>JAKAMM010000108.1:404-6343 GCA_021812905.1 Chloroflexota bacterium
CGCGATCAAACTCGAAGGCGGACGCGAGCGCCTCGATGTTATCCGCGCCATCGTCAGTGCGGGCATTCCCGTCATGGGACATCTCGGACTCACGCCGCAATCCGTCAACCAGCTCGGCGGATTCCGTCCGCAGGGCAAAACCGCCGTTGCCGCCAAACGTCTGCTCGAAGATGCGCTCCTGCTTGAAGAAGCCGGATGCTTCGGCATTGTGCTCGAATCTGTCCCGGCAAAATTGGCTCAATTGATTTCACAAAAACTTTCCATCCCCACCATCGGCATCGGTGCGGGCGTTGGCTGCGACGGTCAGGTGCTCGTCACACATGACCTGCTCGGCCTCTTCGACCACTTCACGCCGAAGTTCGTCAAGAAATATGCAAACTTCCATGCCGAGATGCAGCGTGCTTTTGCTGAATACATCGAAGACGTGGAAACGAAAAGATTCCCCGCCGAAGAGCACACCGTCGCGATGGATGACGCACAATGGGATCAGTTGATGAAAGAGATGGGCTGATTGTGTTTTACGTAATACGTAGTACGTAAAAAACAAAATGGATATTCTCATTATCGGCACGGGCGCGATGGCGACTTTGTTCGCCTCGCGCCTGACCTCAGCCGGGGTCGCCATTACGATGCTTGGCACCTGGCCTGAAGGTTTGTCCGCGCTGCGCAAAAACGGCGCGAGGCTTGTCAATGCAAACGGGAACGAGCAAAGATTTTCGGTGCGCGTTGCAGAGGATCCGCGCGATTGTAAAAACATAAAATACGCGCTCGTGCTCGTAAAATCCTGGCAGACCAAGCGTGCCGCGCGCCAACTGGCAGAATGTTTGCCTGAAGATGGATTGGCCATCACGCTCCAGAATGGACTCGGTAACCGTGAAATTCTCGCGGCGCAATTGGGCGAGTCGCGCGTGGCATTGGGCACCACAACTACCGGCGCGACTCTGCTCGGGCCAGGACTGGTCAAAGCCGGGGGCGAGGGAAAAATATCCATCGAGGCGCACCCCGCTTTGGGTCCGGTGGAAGAAGCGCTGAAGTTCGCAAATTTCAATGTGGAAATTGTGTCTGATGCAAAATCGCTGGTGTGGGGAAAACTCGTCATCAATTCCGCCATCAATCCGTTGACAGCGTTGTTGCAAATTCCAAACGGAGAATTGTTGAATCGCCCAACCGCGCGTGGACTGATGCGCGCCCTGGCCGAAGAAACGGCGGCGGTGGCTTCGGCAGAAAAAATAAAATTGCCATTCAGCGATCCGTCAAGCGAGGCTGAAGATGTGGCGCACAAAACAGCGCTGAATTATTCGTCCATGTTACAGGATGTGCAACGCGGCGCGCCGACTGAGATCGATGCAATTTGCGGGGCAATCTCGCGGACGGGAAGGAAGCATCAAATCGCAACGCCGATCAATGATGCCTGCTGGCAATTAGTACAGGCGCTGACGCCTCTTGAATCCCCACATCATCGTTAGGCGCTTTTGTTAGCGGCGAAAGAGCCTGGGGGCGGGTGACATTCTTCCCCATTGTTTATGCAATTCATGAGTATTCCTACTTTGGCTTACATGGTAAGATTCAAGAAACTTCATTGGAGGCGTCCATGCGAAAGTGGATGATGTTTCTGTTTATTTTAGGGATGGCTGCATTCCCTTTTTCAGTTCATGCGCAGAATGAAATCAAACTGGCGGGTATTCAAGTACAACTGTGGCCTGAGTATGATCAACCCAGTATGCTGGTGATTTACGATTTCCAGGTTGCAACTTCAACCGCCCTGCCCAGCAACGTGAACATTCGCATTCCGAAGGATGCCAAGCTAAGCGCGGTCGCACAAACGGCAGCCAATGGTCTGGTCAACGCTGAATATGATGGACCAACCGCGGTCGGTGACTGGCAGGTGGTTGGGGTAAAGATTTCAGAGCTGGCTACTTATCACGTTGAATTCTATGAGCCGCTTTCCAAGAACGGCACGACACGTCAGTTTTCTTTTTTATGGCCGGGCGATTACGCTGCGGATGATTTTAGCGTCAGTGTGCGCGAGCCGACCGACATCACGCAGATCACATCAATTCCCGCCATGCCAGAGAGTCAGGGCAAAGACGGGGCGACCTACCTGCAAAACGATTTCGGCGCCCTGCCTGCCGGACAACAATTTAAATTGGATCTGACCTATACCAAAACGTCGGACACATTGGGCGTGCCTCAACAAAACGTTCAGCCTTCGGTGCCGTTGAGCGCAGATACGCCGGGACGCGTGATGTTCAGCAATTACCTGCCATATATTCTTGGCGCGCTGGGAGTGATCCTGATCGTCGGCGGGCTGTTCTATTTCTGGCGCTCGAGCCGCCGCAGTTCACAAGTTCGCAAGCGGCATCCGACGACGCAGGCCAAGAAGGAGGGCGATAGCGACATTTATTGCCATCAATGCGGAGCGCGCGCCCGCACCGCTGATCGCTTCTGCCGTGTTTGTGGAACAAAGCTGAGGCTTGGAGAATAAAAAATGATCGGGATCACCAGGCCAAAGAATATGGCTTTGTGGCCTGGCAACTTAGTGGTAAATTTTTGGATGGATATGGATTTAGTTTAGAGATAAAAAAATAAACTTGCACGGGCGCAAGCCCAAGAAAGGACGGGACCGTGCAAATAGAATCCATCGTTATCATCTACTTTTTCTACGGCCTGGCCTTCTTTAGCATGGGTCTGCTTGTGGCTATGGAAGGAGGCCGCTCATCCGACGAGCGCGTACGCAAAGCGCTTCGCCCGTTGGCTGTATTCGGCCTGATCCACGCCGCGCATGAATGGCTGGAAATGTTCGCCCTCATCAACGGATTGAGCGGACACAGTGTCTCACCGCTTTTCAACATCCTCCATGTCGCAACGCTTTCATTTTCGTTTCTTTCCCTGGCCGCCTTCGGCGGTTATCTGCTTGCCAAGGATGAGATTGCCCAACGTATCAGTTTACTGGTCCCGCTGGTTCTCGAGGCTGTCTGGGTATTTGGCCTCATCAACATCAAGAGTCATTATCTGCCCGCAGATGTTTATGACTCAGCCCACGCCTGGACGCGCTACTCCCTCGCCATACCGGCCAGCCTGATCGCGGCCATCGGCCTGATCGCGCAACAACGCGCCTTCCGGCGCGCAGGTCTTGTCCGCTTTGGGCAGGATGCCATGTGGGCCGCGGTCGCATTCGGTTGGTACGGTCTCGTCGGTCAACTCTTTACCAACGCCAGCGCCCTGCCGCCATCCAATTTCATCAATCAGGATACATTCCAACAATTCTTTGGTTTCCCCATTCAACTCCTGCGCGCTGTCGCCGCCAGCGCGGCGGCTTTCTTCGTCATCCGTTTCTTGCGCGCTTTCCAGGTCGAGACCGAACAAAAGATCGCCGGCCTGCAAGCCGAGCGGTTGAAAGAATCGCAGCAGCGCGAAACCATGCGCGGCGAGCTCTTCCGGCGCGTGGTGGCCGCGCAGGAATCCGAACGTCAGCGCATCGCGCGCGACTTGCACGACGAGACCGGGCAATCTCTGACGGCCATCGGCATGGGCTTGCGTGGACTCGAAAGCCGCCTCACGCGGGACCCGAAGCGGGCCGCCGATACCCTGCGCGAACTCCAAACTCTGACAGCGGATTCCCTTAAAGAGCTTCAGCGCCTGATGGCGGATCTGCGTCCCTCGCACCTCGACGATCTCGGCCTTTCAGCCGCGCTGCGCTGGTACGCAGGAAAAATCGAAGAACGGTATCCGCTCAAAGTCCGCGTGGATATTCGCGGCCATGAACAACCCATTGACGATGCCGCGCGCATCGCCACGTTCCGCATTATCCAGGAAGCTTTGAACAACGTCGTCAAACATTCCGAAGCAGGGACTGTTGAGATCGATCTTGATTTTGAAGACAGGCACATGCGTGTGCGTGTGCGCGATGACGGCCGCGGCTTCGACCTTGACCGCGTGAAAGCAGTGCAATCATCGTCCCGTCCATCGCTGGGGCTGGCCGGGATGCAGGAACGCGCCGCGCTGCTGGGCGGAAGAGTTTCCGTTCAATCACGGCCCGGACAGGGAACGCTGGTCGAGGCGTCCATACCTTATCATTACGAAAGCGAGAAGCAAGATGACCATACGCCTGTTACTGGTGGATGACCACGCCGTTGTGCGTTCGGGGCTGAGGATGCTGCTCGGCTCCGAAAGCGA
Organism: Chloroflexota bacterium; assembly: GCA_021812905.1. The sequence continues at coordinate 4,581 of JAKAMM010000108.1, forward strand.
CGTTGAGATCGCGGGCGAGGCAGGCACAGCCGCGGAGGCAATCGAAGCCGCCAATCAAATGGCGCCTGATGTGATCCTGATGGATATCGGCCTGCCCGATCTTTCCGGCATCGACGCGACGCGCGAGATCAAAAAAAGATTTCCCAAAGTTGCCATTGTGGCGCTGACCATCCACGAAGACCAGGAATATTTTTTCAAAATGCTGGAAGCGGGCGCATCGGGTTATGTACCCAAACGCGCCGCGCCGGAAGAATTGATCACCGCCATCCGCGCCGCCGCGACGGGACAGGTGTATCTATATCCATCGCTGGCGAAATTATTGGTGAAGGATTATCTGAGTCAGGATCATCCCAGTGATCAGAAATTAAAACTGGATGGTCTGACCGACCGCGAACGCGAGGTGCTGACTTATCTGGCCGAGGGCGCAGGCAATGATGAGATCGCTTCGTCGCTGGTCATCAGCCCGAAAACGGTGGAACGTCACCGCGAGAACATCATGCACAAACTAAACCTGCACTCGCGCTCCGAACTGGTGAGGTACGCGATCAGGAAGGGGATTATCAAGGCTTAGATTCAACCCGCCAATACAACAGACTGCTCAAAGCACACATCAAAAGGCGTCTTGAAACCAAAAAACATTCTCCGGGACGATGTTTGAGTTTATCAGCCGCAGAAATGGAAGGGGCTTCGAGCAACCACTTCCATTGGAAATATTGGCGAATGAGTCCATTCGTGTTTGCGCTGGCTTTCCAATGCCTCCATCGCCCGGGCCACGCGGCAACTTGCCATCAATTGCAACAACTTGTCCACCTGTAATCTCATATGTGCCTGTTGCCCAATGGAGGCAGCAGTTTCGATTTGTTTCGCGTTCAGACGCGCAAATTCCCGATTATAAGTATCGCGTGACGGGATACCGTTGGACAGTTCCAAAAAAGCCCAAAACCATGATTTTTTGGCTCCTCCAAAGACTTCCTCTTCTTCCCAACCATTCGCGTTGCATATCACCGCACAGATTGTGATAACCAAAACATCTATCGTTTTATGCAACTTGGTGCGCCCGGCATCGGTTTCACCAGAGGATACGCTATTTTGACTAATTGTCTAGATGTAAGATGCGTTCACCCCAGTCCTCGCAATGAGATTGCGTGAGTATTGCGTAAGCTGAGTCAATCAGGATGTATATCATGGCACAATGTGCCAAAAATTCCTTGACGCAATTTAGCTAGAGCATTATACTCCATTCCTACGACTAATCAGATTAATCAGATATTATGCTTAAAGAACGAATTTCGCCCGGTATTTCCGAGTTTCTCCGCTATCTTGCTTTGCATACCGAGGCCGAGAGCGGACTAGCCGCGCTTACCGAGCTTAGCCGAGAACTGGGAATCAGCGTAGCCGGCTTGCGGGAACAGCTTGAAGTGGCGCGCGCGCTTGGTCTGGTGGAAGTCCGCCCGAGGACAGGCACGAGGCGACTTCCTTATTCCTTCACCCCGGCGGTCAGGCAGAGTCTGCAATACGCGCTGGCGCTCGACTCAGGCCACTTCCAAAAATATTCTGAATTGCGTAATCACGTTGAGGCAGCTTACTGGGACGAAGCTGTCAGGCTCCTGACCAGTGAAGACAAGCAGGAACTGCAGGCGCTGATGGCGCATGCTCGGGAAAAATTGAGCGGCAGTCCAGTTCAGGTGCCTCATGAAGAGCACCACAAATTACATCTGCTTATTTATAGCCGACTGAAAAATCCATTTGTCACCGGTTTATTA
>JAKAMM010000109.1 GCA_021812905.1 Chloroflexota bacterium
AAAACGCATCCAGCCGGACGATGTGCTGGGTCCGCTTCAAAAGGGTTTAAAACTTGTCGTGGTGGGGGACGCCGGTAAAACAGACGACCTGCTCGAGGTCTGCCGCGATGCGGACGCGCTGGTGATCGAGTCAACTTATATTGATAACGAAGCCGAAATGGCGAGGCAGTTTTCGCATCTGACGGCTAAACAAGGTGCGGAACTGGCTGTAAAGGCCGGGGTTAAGAAACTAATTCTCACGCATATCTCGCGGCGTTACCGCGAGAAGGATGTTTTGAAGGAAGCGCAATCCATTCATCCGAATGTGTCTGTAGCGCGTGATTTCGACAATTTCCAAATTAAAAGAGAAGAAGAGAAAGTGTCTTTTCAATAAAGCGGGGTGTGGGGTGTTTTGGGCGGACGTAGCCCGCCCAAAACACCCCAATTCCCCCTTCTTTTCGAGAAGATACCGGAGAAAGAATAAAGATCATGGACACAAATAAACCCTTTACGATTGGGGTGTTGACCTCGGGCGGAGACGCGCCCGGCATGAACGCGGCCATCCGCGCCGTAGTGCGAACTGGTATGACGCATGGCGCAAATGTGTTGGGAGTTACCGGCGGCTTTGAAGGTCTGCTCACAGGCGAGTTCCGCCCGCTGGGTGCGCGCGATGTGGGCGGCATTCTCCAACGGGGCGGCACGATCCTGCAGACCAGCCGCAGTCCGCGCTTCATGGAGCCGCACGGACAGCGCGATGCCATCCGCAAGATGAACGAAGTCGGCATGGACGGGCTGGTGGTGATCGGCGGCGAAGGCTCGCTCAAAGGCGCGTATGCTTTGCATCAGCAGGGCATAAAAGTCGTGGGCATTCCCGGCAGTATCGATAACGATGTGTGGGGCACAAATATTTCCGTCGGCACGGACACAGCCATGAACACCATCATGGAGGCAGTGGACAAACTGCGCGATACTGCTTCATCGCACCGGCGGGCGTTCCTGATCGAAACCATGGGACGCAATTGCGGTTATCTGGCCGTCATGGCTGGAATAGTTTGCGGCGCCGAGATCGTGCTGATCCCCGAAGTGCCGGTTGTGATCGATGAAGTCGCCAAGACCATCGAAGATGCCTACATGCGCGGCAAGACGCATGCCATCATCATCAATGCCGAAGGCTCCGGCATCCGCACCATCGATCTATCCAAAGCCTTGGAAGATAAGGATGTCGGTTTCAGAACCCGCGTGACCATTCTCGGACATATTCAACGCGGCGGTTCGCCGACCGCCTATGATCGTCTGCTGGCCTCACGAATGGGATACAAAGCCGTCGAAGCATTGTTGGAGGGCAAGAGCGGTGTGATGACCGGCCTCAAAGGCCGCGGCGTGGATTATGTCCCGCTCGAAGATGTCATCAGCCACAAGCGCACAGCCAATTTGGAGTATTATGAGATGACGAAAACGCTGGCAAGATAGATCAGTGTCAGTGTTCAGTCATCAATATCAGTCAGGACTTACGCAGAAATAACCGCCAAGACACGGAGACCGCAAAGTGACAGCAGGCCAAGATCTATTAAATGACGCCAAGAAAACTTTGGAGTATTTGAGAATGAAACAACATCTCGGTCATTTTGCATTGCGGGCACATTTGTATCTCACGGATATTCGTGCGGCTTTCGATGAGCTGCAAACTCTCAAGACTGCGTAACATCAATTATATGATAATCACCGGCCAGAAAGAAAGATGGACATGACGCAGACTGTTAAGAGGAAGGTAAGTGGTTCCCAATCCCAATTGCCACTCACTGGGCATATGTCGATTAGACGTTTGCGCCTCATTGCTTTCCTGGGTTTTCTACTCCTCGTGGCCGCATCAGTCGTCGTCACGCTCTGGGCGCTGCGTACGCAGCAAGACGATGCATTGGTAATCAACCTTGCCGGCCGCCAGCGAATGCTCATTCAACAGATGAGACTGGAGGTACTGGGAGTGAAAATCGGCGCCAGCCCGGTCTACCGCCAGTCACTAGAGCAAACCGCCGACGCCTTTGAGCAAACGCTGAACGCCCTGGCCTATGGCGGCGAAGCTCCTTACACTGAGGGAACGACCGTCACCCTGCCGCCCACCCCCATCTACGAAACCGGAATCCTCGCCCAACTTGAAATCGTCCACGCCACCTGGAACGAGATGCACCCGGCCATCCACGCCGCGCTGCAAAACGACCCGCAAAGTACAGCCTTTGCCGATGCAGTGGCCACGGTGGAACGCCTCTCGCCTGTACTACTTGCGCAGATGGACGAGGCCGTGCGATTATATGGGGTCGAGGCCGGGAGGAAAGTAGCATTCGTCCAGAATGTCCAGCTCATCTTCCTGGCAATAGCGGCGTTACAGCTGATAGTCTCTTTTGTCATCACAGAGCGCTGGGTACTTGGGCCAATTGCCCAGTTGGTGGGTGCGGCCCAGCGCATCGGCATGGGCGACTTGGGAACGCCGGTTTCAGTGATTGGGCTGGGCGAGCTGGATCGGCTGGCGCGCAACCTCGATGAAATGCGCCGGAAGCTTGGCGTTGGGGCGGAAGCGCAGACCGCGCTCCTCGGACTCTCGCGCCGCCTGCTGACTGCGCAAGACGAACGCGATGTGGCTGAGTGTGCCGTTGAGGTCGCCGCATCCGCCTTGCATGCCGAGTTCAGTGCGCTGGTGTTACCTGATATTGATGGACGGTTGCTCACTAATGCCGTGCGTGGCTGGCCGGCAGATTTTGCCGGGCGTTTCGAACTTGGCCGAAGCGGTGCCTCGCAGACAGGATACACAATCCTGCACGGCCACCCCGTCGCTGTTGAAGACTACTCGACCGAAGCGGCATTTACGGCTCCGCCCGTGATATTTGAACATGGGATTGTCTCCGGTCTGAGCGCGCCCATGCTCCTCGAAGGACAGGTCGTTGGGGCAATGTTGGTCCATACTCGTACACAGCGACAGTTTGGTGACGACGAGATTCAATTATTGTTGCTGATCGCCAATCAGACGGCAGTAGCCTTGGATAAAGCCCGCTTGGCCGCGCACAAGCGGAGACAGGTGGAGGAACTGACCGTCCTGTACAACATCGCTACTATTGGGGTCGAAGCGACCAATGTAGACGCACTGATCGAAGATGCCATCCAGATCATTGGTGATACGCTTCATCCGGACTACTTCGGCGTTGGGCTGGTTGATGAAGCCGCGGATGTGTTGCGCGTCTGCCGTTCAACACGTACTGTGCGCGGAGAACGCCTGGTGATTCCATTGGGAAAAGGCATAGCCGGGAAAGTAATAGCGACTGGAGAGCCCTGTCGAATTCCAGACGTGAGCCGTGAACCTGCTTACATGTCGGTAAATCCAGACACGCGTTCGGAATTATGTGTTCCACTCAAAATAGGCAAACATGTCATCGGATTGATCAACATTGAGAGCGGGAACCTTGACGCTTTCAGCGAGGCTGATGAACGCCTGATGACAATATTCGCGGGGCAATTGGTCACTGCCATCGAAAAAGTGCGTTTGTTCCAATCAGAGCAACACCACGCGCAGGAAGCGGAAACCTTGCGGCAGGCCGGGGCTGTCGTAGCGTCAACACTTAGACAGGACGAAGCCATTGAACGGATCCTGGTGCAACTGGAGCGCGTAGTGCCTTACGATAGCGCCTCAGTGCAGTTGTTGGGTGAAGGTTATGTGGAGATTGTTGGCGGGCGCGGTTGGCCGGACCCGGCGGCCGTAGTAGGGATGCGCTTCCCGATCCCGGGCGACAATCCAAACACAGTCGTCATTCAAGAGCGCAGGCCGCACATCCTTGGCGATGCCCCTTCAGTTCACGCGGCTTTCCGCGAAGGGGCTCACAGTCACATCCACTCTTTTTTGGGCGTGCCTCTGATTGTCGGCGATCAGGTAATCGGTATGCTGGCAGTGGATAAAACACAATCCAACTTCTTTACACAAGACCATGCCCGGCTGGTTGCGGTATTTGCAGATCAGGTAGCGCTTACTATTCAGAATGCGCGCCTGTATGCCCAGGCCGAGAGGCGTACCGACCAGCTGCGCGCCCTGCGCGAAGTGGGTCACGCCCTGTCATCTGAATTGGATTTGAAAGCCGTCCTGCAAGCCCTGGTCGAGGCCGCCCAACAGTTGGCTGAGGCTCGCTATGCCGCGCTGGCCGTGATCGATGAGAAAGGAGAGCTGGCCTATTTTTACACTGCCGGGATGACCGAGGCAGAGCGGCAATTGATCGATACGCTGCCGCACGGCCTTGGCTTATTGGGTGCAATTCTACAAGAGAGGGTTCCCATTCGTCTGGCTGAAATTGCGGGCGATCCACGCTCGGTCGGCTTCCCGGCCAAGCATCCACCCATGAAAACTTTCCTGGGCGTGCCCATCATGGCGCGGAGAATATTGCTGGGCAGCCTGTATCTCACTGAGAAGAAAAAAGAGCAGGTCTTCACGCAGGAAGATGAAGATCTGATTGTCGGCTTGGCTGCCGACGCGGCCATTGCCATCGAGCGCGCCAGGTTGTTCGGCGAAGTCCAACAACTGGCCAGCACCGACGGCTTGACTGGGTTGCACAACCGTCGTCACTTTATGGAACTAGCCAAACGTGAGTTCGGACGCGCCCGGCGCTATCGGCGCCCGCTGACAGCGATCATGCTGGATATCGATCATTTTAAACAAGTGAACGACACCTACGGTCATGCCGTTGGCGATAAGGCACTGAAGATTGTATCTGAACGTTGTCGGAAAACTGTGCGGGACATTGATATCCTTGGGCGTTACGGCGGCGACGAATTCGCCGCGCTCCTGCTCGAGACCGACCTGGATGGCGCGCGCATCGTGGCCGAACGCCTTTGCCAATGTGTAGCCGAAACGCCGATCAACACAGACAGCGGTACAATAACCATCACGATCAGTGTGGGGGTGGCAATCCTGGACAAAACGTGCACAGGTTTGGATATGCTGCTCGTGCGCGCAGACCAGGCATTATATGTCGCCAAACAAGCAGGGGGGAATCGAATCTCCATCTGGCAGGAATAAGACTCCCACATTAATTTCTTCTCCAGGTTCTGAAGAGCAAATATTGAACCGCCTTGTTTATAACTATCCCGGCGCCGACCCAGCTAGAGAGTCCCATGCAAAAAGAGATTCAGGAATTAATTCAAGAAACAACAATTGCAAAAGTGGGATTGGCCGCGCATGACTTTTCAACCGGCGAAGACATCCTTATTAACCCGGATATATCTTTTCATCCGGCCAGCACGATGAAGATGTGCGTGATGATGGAAGTCTTTCATCAGGCGCGGCGGGGTTTGTTTTCACTGGATGACCGGATAATGGTCAAGAATAAATTTGCCAGTATTGCGGATGGAAGCGCGTATGGTTTGTCGATCGCAGACGACTCGGAGAAGGATCTATACAACCGCATCAGCCAGCCGCTTCCAATCCGGGACCTGGTGCGGCTCATGATTACCCTCAGCGCCAACCTGGCGACGAACCTTCTCGTCGAACGCGTCACCCCGCAGCGGATAACCGCCTTCATGCGCGAGCTCGGCGCGGACGGTTTGATCATCCGTCGCGGCGTGGAAGATAACAAGGCCTTTCATCTTGGACTAAATAATGAAGCCACTGCGCGCGGCTTCATGAATCTCTTGGTGAAACTTGCAAAACGTGAAGTCATCTCGCCCGAAGATTCGGATGAGATGATTGAGATTCTAAGCCAACAACAATTCAACGAGATGATTCCGGCGCAATTGCCAGACAATGTCCGCGTGGCGCACAAGACGGGCTGGAACGATGATCTGTATCACGATGCAGGGATCGTATATCCGTTGAATAAAGAGCCGTTTATTTTGGTTATTCTGACACGAGGATGCAAAACTGAAAGCGAAGCACATACGCTGATCGCCTCATTGGCAAGGGCAATCTATGATAACTGGGAATAATTCCCGATTGGGACTTTACTCCTTAGGTCGCTATTTGTACTGACATCGGCGTCCTTCACCTGCCACCAGGTGCAGGGTTGGGTGTTGCAGGCCTGGGATTGTGAAGTCCCGCATTGGTTTACACGGTATTGCACCCCCCCGCCGCAGGAAGTACTGCATACTCCCCAGCCTCCCCAAACATTCGGATCGTTTACCTGACAGCTCCGGGGAGTTCCGCAGGCGTTGTACTGCACGCCCCATCCGCAGGAAGTGGAACAGGCCTGCCAGGCATTTGCGTCGCAGGGAGATTCGCACCAGCAATTTGTCTGGCATTCAGTGTGTTTAGAAGACCAGGGGTGGTCAGTGTTGCAATCGTTCCCTGTTGGCTGTCCCACC
>JAKAMM010000110.1 GCA_021812905.1 Chloroflexota bacterium
GTCAACGCAAGGGGCTGGGAATATCGTCGCCAGTGCCGTTATATGTGCTTGGAAAAAATGCAGCCGCGAACACAGTCATCGTTGGGACACAGGCAGAGCTTGGCTCAAGTGAACTGATTGCGCGTGATGTCAACTGGCTTTCAGGCGTCGCTCCGACTGACGCGTTTCGCGCCCTGGTTAAGATTCGCTACAGTGCAAAAGAAGTCGAGACATGGGTCAGGCCGCTCGAAGGCGGCGCCCGCGTTGAGGTCCGGTTTGATGCGCTGGTGCGCGATATCACAGCAGGGCAGGCGGCTGTCTTCTATGAAGGCGAGGCCGTGTTGGGCGGCGGGATCATTGTCTAGCTGCGCGCAGCGGAATATCGGATTTTAGGCCAAATCATGTCGTTGCTGAATATTGGAAATGATAAGATTGTTTGACTTTGCTTGAAAGGACACACCCCATGAATTACCGTGTTGAATCGCTGATGTCGGCTCGTTTGTTTGTCGTCCCTCAGTTCGCTGAGGAACGAATTTACTTTCTGAGCAATATTTCCGGCCGTTTGAGTTTGTATGCGATGTTCTATGGCGGCAGTGTGCCAGAGCCGCTTCTGCCGCCGAATATTGCGTTGCAGAATCCGCATTTGATCGGCGGACTTTCTTTTTATGCTTTTCCAGAGCTCGGAAAAATCCTCGTGATGATCGATCATGACGGCGACGAAAATTATCAGCCGATGCTGATCCCACTCGATGGTGGATTCCCCGAACCGGCCTTCGATAATTTCTTTGCAGATCATCGCGTCTATCTGGGCGAGTGTGACCGTGAGAAAAATGTCGTTTATCTTGTGGCGGAACGCCGCGATAAACCGGTGCAGGAAACGTATCGCGGAAATTTGGAGACTGGGAAATTAATGAAAATTGCCGAGAGCGAATGGGGATATTTCCCAAGCGCGGCCAGCGCCGATCATCGCAAGCTATTGCTGGGAAGCAACTACACAACAGGAGACAATGTTCTCTATTTGTGGACAAATGACAAATTCAAAGTTTTGTACGGCGTTCCGCTTGATGACCGCGCGGAGGGACAGTCTGTCCCATTGAATGGTCTTGGCGCGGCGGTATTTTCGCCAAGCGAGAAAGGCGCGATCGTCTCGAGCGCGGTTTTTGATGATACTTACAGCCTCGGCTATATTGACTTTGCCAAACCGGGCAAGCTGGAAAAGGTCAAGCTGAAAGGCGTGGTGCATGCCGGTGTTGGTGAAATGGTCGGACTTGGTCATCTAAAAGACGATCGCTATCTGGCGCTGTTCAATATTGACGGATGTTCCTGGGCTTATGAAGGCATCTTCGACGAAGAAAAACTCCGCATGAATTTGAAGCATGTGCTGGTCGGTCAGGAGCCGTTCGAGGACGGCATGTTGGAGCATATCGATTACGACAAGCTCGAAGATGTGTTCACGATTTCCTTTTCCACTGCCACATCGCCGACGCAAATCTATACCATTGAGGGCAGGAAACGCAACGATCTTTCTTTGCACACCAACGAAAAAATCCTCGGTATCCCCGATGCCCATCTTTCAAAGGGCGAAGACGTTTCATATATTTCGCATGATGGACTGCGCGTTTCAGCGCGGCTGTATTTGCCCGCCAAGCCGCTTGGATTTAAAGGGCCGCGCCCGCTGGTCTACTACATTCATGGTGGCCCGCAGGGGCAGGAGCGCCCGGACTTTTCCTGGTTCTCCATGCCGCTGATCCAATTCCTGACCTTGCGCGGTTTTGCGATCTTTGTCCCGAACGTGCGCGGCTCGACCGGATACGGCCTCTCGTATACCAAGCACGTCGACCGCGACTGGGGCGGACAGGATCGACTCGATCATGTTCACGCCATGACCAAAGTTTTGCCAAAAGATAAACGCATCGATGTTTCGCGCGCGGCAGTCGTTGGACGTTCCTACGGCGGTTACATGACCCTCATGCAAGCGGGTCTTCATCCCGACCTGTGGAAAGCCTCGTGCGATATGTTTGGTCCGTATGATCTGCTGACTTTCTCCGAGCGCATTCCCGAAGCGTGGAAACCATATTTCAGGATCTCTATTGGCGATCCTTCCAAGCCAGAAGAAAGAGCATTCCTCATCGAACGCTCGCCTAAGACGCATCTCTCGAACATGGCCGCCCCGATGTTGGTCATTCAGGGGCGCAACGATCCGCGCGTGGTCGCGGCGGAATCAGAAGATCTCGTCAGGCAATTGAAGGCGCAAGGCAAGCAATTGGAATTGCTGGTCTTTGAAGATGAGGGTCATGATGTTCTCAAGTACGAGAACCGTGTGACTTGTTACAACGCCATCACTGATTTCTTTGCCAAACATTTGAATCCATAAATCGAACAATGACTTTACCATCCCTTCTATTTGGCTTGTTGATCGCTTTACTGATTGGCGCATTGTTCCACCTTTTACGCGGCGGCGGACTCGGCAAATTGATCCTGTATTTGATCTTGAGCCTTGCCGGGTTTGTCACGGGTCATCTCCTGGGAGAATGGCGGGGCTGGATATTATTTCCAATTGGACCGCTTGACGCAGGCCTGGCTATTGTGGGGAGCCTGGTTTTTCTGGGATTGGGCGATTGGCTGAGTCATTTTGAAATTAAACCGGGCGATAATTCTCAGGTATAATCGCCCAGCTTTCACATCCTACCTTGAGAGGAAAGAATGGCTTTTCTGAAAGACATGCTTGACATCTTTTTACATTTGGATAAATACCTCTCCGGTATTATTACCCAATATGGCACATGGACATATGCCATGCTCTTCTTTGTGATATTCATGGAGACTGGCTTCGTGATCACACCATTTTTGCCCGGCGACTCGCTTCTGTTTGCCGCTGGTACTTTTGCCGCGCTCGGTTCACTGAATGTCTGGCTGTTGCTGACCTTGTTGATGATCGCCGCAGTCGGTGGCGACACCGTCAACTATTGGATCGGTCATTTTCTCGGCGACCGCGCCTACAACGTCAAATGGATCAAGCGCGAATATCTTGACCGTACACATGCCTTCTTTGAAAAGCACGGCGGCAAGACGATTTTCCTGGCGCGCTTCGTCCCCATCGTCCGCACCTTTGCGCCGTTCGTGGCAGGCATGGGACGCATGTCGTATGGCTATTTCTTTTCCTACAATGTGTTTGGCGGCATTACGTGGGTTGCGCTCTTTACGCTGGCCGGATATTTCTTTGGCAACATTCCATTTGTTAAAAGCAATTTTGAATTTGTCATCATCGCCATTATTTTGATTTCAATTCTCCCCATGATTTGGGAAGCGATCAAGGCGCGGCGCGAAAAGAAATAATATGATGGGACGCCGCGCGGCGTCCCGGTTCTTTATGAAGCGTTGGGCGATAAATAAAGTAAGGGCGGAGCGTCGCTCCGCCCTTACAAATTCTACGGGTATACCCTCTTGATCGTCCTCGGGAACGCAATTGCCTCACGGACGTGTTCGATGCCGCAAATCCATGATGTGACGCGCTCGACGCCCATTCCGAATCCGCTGTGGGGGACAGAGCCATACTTGCGGAGTTCCAGATACCATTTGAACGCTTCCTCCGGTAAACCTTGATCGTGAATCCGTTTGAGCAGAAGATCATGATCTGAGATGCGCTCGGAGCCGCCGCAGATTTCACCGTAGCCTTCCGGCGCAAGCAAATCCACCGACTTGCACGCTTCAGGTCGCCCCGGCCACGGTTCCATGTAAAAGGCCTTGACCGCGGTCGGGTAGCCGTAAACGAAAACCGGCGTATCGAACTGGCTGGTGATAGCCGTCTCGTGCGGTGCGCCGAAGTCAATGCCCCAGTCGAATTTAAGCAGCTCCTTCTTTTCGGGATCGGTCTCTTTTTCGCGCAGTTCCGCGATCATCTTGGCGGCATCATCGTAGGAAATACGCGGGAAGGGCGCTTTGATGTTTTCGAGTTTTGAAACGTCACGCCCCAGCGATTTCAATTCAGGCATGCGCTCGCGCAGCACGCGCTGGACGATGAAAGTGATCATCTGCTCTTCGACCTCCATCAGCCCATCCAGGTCGCAGAAGGCGATTTCGGGTTCGAGCATCCAGAACTCGGTCAGGTGGCGACGCGTCTTCGATTTCTCGGCGCGAAAGGTCGGGCCGAAGCAATAGACTTTTCCAAATGAAAAAATATTTGCCTCGTTATAAAGTTGACCGGTCTGCGCGAGATAGGCTTTGCCTTCGTCGAAATATTCGGTTTCAAAAAGAGTTGTCGTGCCCTCCGCCGCGGCAGGCGTCAGGATGGGTGTGTCCATGGCCAGGAAGCCATTCATATCCAACCATTCGCGCGTGGCGGCCATGACCGTTGCGCGGACTCGCAAAATCGCCCACTGACTCTGCATGCGAATCCACAAATGACGATTGTCAAGCGCGAAGTCCACGCCGTGATCCTTGAGCGCCATCGGATAATCTGCATCAGCGGCTTGTACGATCTTGATATCTTTGATGCCAACTTCATATCCGCCGGGGATCCCGGGCGCGCGCTTATCTTCGCGCACCGCACCCGTGATGATGACCGATGACTCTTGTGGCAATCGCATGATCTGGTCAAAGAGTTCTGGGGCAAGGTCGCCTTTGAACGCCACGCATTGCGCGAAGCCGGTCCCGTCGCGGACAAGCAAAAAGCATAACTTGCCTTTGTCTGTGCGGTTGTAAACCCAGCCTTGAATAACAACATCCTGTCCTGCATATTTTGAGAGATCTGATACTCTGACGATTTCCATCATTTTCTCCTAAGCCGTTAGCCGCTAGCTGTTAGCTACTTGCCAAACGCTAATCGCTGATCTTAATATGCAATTCCTTCAATTGCTTTGGCTCAACCGGCGATGGCGCATCAGCCATCACATCGCGGCCGGCTTGATTTTTCGGGAACGCGATCACTTCGCGAATATTTGGTTCGTCGGCCAGAAGCATCACGAGACGATCGATTCCAGGGGCCATACCGCCATGCGGCGGCGCGCCATATTCGAAAGCTTCCAACATGTGACCAAACTTGGCCTGAATGTCTTCATCCTTCATTCCAAGCAGTTTGAACATCTTGAGTTGAATATCGCGGCGATGGATACGAATTGACCCGGATGCCAACTCGTAACCGTTGCAGACCATATCGTACGCGTCCGAAAGCACTTCACCAGGATTGGTATCGAACTTCGGCAAGTCTTCCATTTTCGGCATCGTGAATGGGTGATGTTCCGATTCCCATTTTTGTTCCTCCTCATTCCAGGCGAAGAACGGGAAATCTATAATCCACGCGAAGGCCAGCATGTCTGGGTCAGCAAGTTCAAGTTTATCGCGGAAGATGAGTCGCAGGCCGCCCAGGACTTTATTGACCACCGCGCGTTCGTCTGCCGCGATTAGGATTAGATCGCCTTCTTTTGCACCGGTCAATTTTTTGACTTCTTCCACTTCTTCCAGCTTGACGAATTTCGCGGCGGTTCCTTTCAAGCCTTCAGCGGACACCGCTAAAGTGGCCAAGCCCTTCGCCCCAAATGTCTTCGCGGACTCGGTCAAGCCGTCCACGTCGCGGCGGGTGTAGTCCGCGCAACCCGGGGCGACGATGCACTTGATCACGCCCCCCGCTTCGAGGGCGGATTTAAAGACGCGGAAATCGGTCGCCTTGAAAATGTTGGTCAAATCTTGAAGTTCCATTCCGAAGCGCAGGTCCGGCTTATCCGATCCGTATTTCTCCATGACTTCTTTATAGGAATACATCGGCCATGGCGCGGATAATAATTTCTTGTGCGGTGCAACCGCCGGGATCATTTGGGTGTACAGTCCCTCGACCATTGCGAGCACATCGTCGCGATGCACGAAGGACATTTCCAGATCGAGTTGGGTGAACTCAGGCTGACGGTCGCCGCGCAGATCTTCGTCGCGGAAACAGCGCGCAATTTGGAAGTAGCGATCCATGCCCGCCACCATTAAAAGTTGTTTAAGCTGTTGAGGAGATTGCGGTAACGCGTAAAACTGTCCGGCGTGAATACGGGAGGGGACGAGGTAATCGCGCGCGCCTTCGGGCGTGGCCTTGAAGAGAATGGGCGTTTCGACTTCGATGAAGTTTCGCTGGTCGAGATAATCGCGCATGAACTTGATGACGCGGTGGCGCAAAATCATGTTGCGGCTCATTTTCTCGCGGCGCAGATCGAGATAGCGATATTTCAGGCGTGTGTTCTCGTCCGGCAGGTCCGTGTCATCGCTGACCATCATCGG
>JAKAMM010000111.1 GCA_021812905.1 Chloroflexota bacterium
CAGCACATCCTGCAAATTCACCAGCGTATCCATGACATAATCGTCGGCGTCCCGGCGCGAAACTTCCGCGTCCGCGCGGCCCTGCGCCAGGATTTGCTCGGCGCGGCGATTGGCTTCCTGTGTGATCATGTCCTTCTGGATCAGTTGCTCAGCTTTTTCACGCGCGAGCGCGATCGTGCGATCCGCCTCCTCCTGCGCCTGTGCCAGGAAACGGTCGCGCTGACCAATGATCTGCTGCGCCTTCTTCACTTCTTCCGGGATGACGATGCGCATCTGGTCAATGATCTCCAACATGCGGTCTTCATCCACAAGCACGTTGTGCGTGAAAGGCACAGCCTTGGCTTCGTTGAAAAGTTCTTCCAAACGGTCGATGAGTTGCAGAATATCCATAGGGTCCTCCGCTCTACAATTGGCGGCGGTGATAACCAATTATATATCAATCTCGCAGTGCATTGGGAGGGAATTGGTGATCAACTAAATCGATCACTTTTGCATGCAGAGCCTTCTCCACAAATGACGGCACCATGCTGGAAACATCCCCGCCAAGCGTGGCGATTTCGCGTACCGTGCTGGACGAGAGGAACGTGTGTTGTTCCGCTGTAATCAAGGCGACGGTCTCGATCTCTTTCGAGAGGCGTTGATTCGCCAACGCCATGCGGAACTCGAACTCAAAGTCCGAGAAGACGCGCAGGCCGCGCACGATGACTTGCGCGTCGACCTTGCGGCAAAAGTCAACCGTCAGACCGCTGTAGCCGGTCACTTTGATCTTGGGATTATCCTTGACGGCTTCCCTCACCAGCGACATGCGCTCTTCGGGCAAAAACATCAGCGACTTGAGCGGCTTATCGTAGACCGCCACAACTACTTCATCGAAAAGACGCGCGGCGCGCGTGGCAATATCAATGTGTCCATAATGGATGGGATCGAACGTGCCGGGAAACAATGCTCTAACCATTTTAGTCTTCTTGTCCTCAGTCTTCTAGTCTGATAGTTGTCCAAGAGTCTGAAGGTCGCCAAGTCAATTTGAGCTACGAGACCAGCGACTAGCCGACTAACTTACATCGCCTTTGCCTTCGCCCCAGAAGCGGCCCAACGCTTCGGCGAGAAGTGTATGTTCAGGCTGTTCAAGGTTGGCATCCAGCTCAAATAAGTTCTGCGCGTGGACGCGTGCCTTCTCGATCAACGCCACATCGGTGAGACTCGCCATTCGCAAACCGGACGCATATCCCGCCTGACGCGTGCCGAGGAATTCACCGGGGCCGCGTTGCTTCAAATCGAGATCGGCCAATGCAAACCCGTCATTGGTCTGCGCCATGGCTTGCAAGCGTTCGTTCTCAACCGAATCTTCGTGATCTGGAATCAACAAGCAATACGATTGCGCCGCGCCGCGTCCCACGCGTCCGCGCAATTGATGAAGTTGCGCAAGACCAAAGCGATTTGCGCCTTCAACCAACATCACCGTCGCGTTCGGGACATCCACACCGACCTCGACCACCGTAGTCGAAACGAGAATATCAAACTGCCCATCGCGGAACTTGAGCATCACATCATCTTTTTCGGCGGGCTTCATGCGCCCGTGCAGAAGGCCAAGTTTCAAGTCGGGGAAAATTTCCTTTGAAAGCGTTTCATGATCGTCCACCGCGGCGCGCAGGGTTTCAAGTTTCTCGCTCTCATCAATGAGCGGATAAATGATAAACGCCTGTCTTCCATCCTTGATCTGCGAACGGATCATCGAGAAAGCGCGCTCACGTTCCTGCGGCGCGAGCACATGCGTCGCGATCGGCTGGCGTCCGGCGGGCATCTCGTCCATCACCGAAAGATCGAGATCGCCGTAAATCGTCAGCGCCAGCGAGCGCGGGATCGGCGTGGCCGTCATCACCAGCAGGTGCGGGTTCGTGCCTTTGTTGCGCAACTCGGCGCGCTGTTCGACGCCGAAGCGATGTTGTTCATCAATCACCGCAAGTTCCAAATCTTTAAACTGGACCGGGCCTTCAATGACTGCGTGCGTGCCGATGACGATTTTGATTCTGCCTTCAACCAATCCATTGCGGATCGCTTCCTTCTGCGACTCAGGCGTGTCACTGACCAGCAAGCGAATCTCGTCCGGTTGCATGATTCCGTTTTCGCCTGCCAGCAGATTGGTGAAGTTGCGATAATGTTGTTCCGCCAGAATTCCGGTCGGCGCCATGATGGCGGCTTGCGAGTTATTGTTCGTGATGATCGCGGCGGCAATCGCGGCCACGACAGTTTTCCCCGAACCGACATCGCCCTGCAAGAGTCGATTCATGGCCTTGCCAGAATCAAGGTCAGCGCGGATGTCGCTGATGACGCGTTGCTGTGCATTTGTCAGCGTGAAGGGCAGGTTGGTTAAACGCGCACCCAGCCACTCGTCCGGGACAGGGAAGCGGCGCGCATCGGCTTGTTTCCAGTCGCGCTTCTGGCGAAGCACTCCCATTTGCAAAAAGAAAATTTCGTCGAAGGCCAGGCGTTCACGCGCGGCTTTGAGTTGTTCCTGCGAATCGGGAAAATGTGCCTGGAGCAAAGCCTGACCAAGAGGCAAAAGTCCAGCGGCGTTGCGCGTGCTGTCGGGCAGTGAATCAACAACGGCGGGCGCCCAATATGTGACGACCTGCTTCATCAAATTGCGAAGCCACTTCTGCGTAATCTTGGCAGTCAGCGGATAAATGGGGACGATACGGTTGGTGTGAAGATGCTCGATCTCGACCGGCTCCCAGTCCGGCTGGTTCATGACGAGGCGGCCAAGATATTGTTCAACGGATCCGGAGACGGAAATTTGCTCGCCCTCTTTGAGACGATTCGCGATCCATGGATTGTTGAACCACGAGAGTCGCAGTGCACCCGTGCCATCCGAAATGATGATCTCGACGATGCTGGCTTTGCCGCCGCGTATCGGCCGGGTGTGAATGGATTGCACCGTGCCGATCACCGTGACCTGTTCGCCGTACCATAAACTTTTGATGGGCTTGAGTTGTGAATAATCTTCGTAGCGGCGCGGGAAATAATAGAGCATGTCGCCGAGGGTTGACATTCCAAGTTCGGCCAGCGTTTGCGAATGCCGCGGACCGACGCCCTGCAAAACGGTCAATGCGGCGTTGAGCGCGGCGGGCGTCTGACTGTGTTTGCCGCCTGGTGCGGATTCAGCGCGCGAGGGTGCGGCCGGTCTTTGTTGCTGAACAGGACGCGGTTGGGCCTGACCTTCAGGCCTGGTTTGTTGAGGCCTTGGTTCTTGAGGAGGGTGTGTTTTTTGTTCAGCCCTTTGCGCAGTTTTTTGCTGATCGTCGGGATACTGATTCTGGATGCGTTTCCACAGACCTTTGAGCGCGTCCGCGCGGCCTTCGGGTTTCAGACCGTCGTAAGAACGCAGGCGCGAAATAACAGCCTGAATGACTTCCTCGGTCACGCCATCAGCGCGTGCTTCGGCTTCCCAGAAGTCGAGCATTTTGGCAAGACCGCCGATAATGGCGGTGTTGTTATATCCATTCCCGTGTTCAAGGCGAAAAAATTTGCGGAGTTTCTCCAATGAAGGCAACATATGAGAGTTATTTTACCATTAGGCCATTAGCAATCCGATAATCTACCTTTGGTTGAGAATCTGCACCCATTCTTTAACGAGAACGGGCAATCTCTCAATTACTTCATAACCAAATAGAATTTCGTCTATTAAGCCCATATGCAGCATGTCAACAATTCTGCAAAGGTAGGATTTTCCCTGTTTCCACCATGTATCATGGGCATCAATTATCAGATAATGTTTTACGTCAACAAGTTCATGCTCTCGAAGTTCTTCAAGTTCCAATCCATCCAAAAGCGACTCATAAATACCGTCTGCAACACGGCTTCCGAAAGTCGTTGTGTAATAGTATTCTTTGATTTCCCAAATTGCTATAGGATTAACGCTGCTGGGAAATGCGCCATCTACACGACGAGCTAAAGTTCTTACCGGCAAACCTTCTTTAGTAATAATTGTTAGCTGATGTGGATCATAGTCAAAAGGCAAGCCTTGTGAATTAGCTTCAATTAGCATGTTTACAAGACCTGTTAAATAAGCAGGCGCTTTCTTTGTGCCTTTCTGTTTATTCATTGGAATAGGTCGTGTTGGTTGAAATTTAGAAAAATGACTCTTGAAGACGGCTTTTGCTCTTTTTGCATCCATCAATCGTGGTTCAGCATATCCATTCAGGACATCTGCCCGGTATGAAAAATAGTCTTCCAAGAGCGTTCCAAACTTCCTGGTTCCTGCTTTTTGAGCTAGAAGACGATTAGAGTCAATACCAAATTTCTCAAGCCGAAATTCAATCTGGTCGGCCGATGGAATTTTGATTTGCCCAGTTTTCTTTTCAGTATAGCCAACCTCTTGGCTTATTAGGCGAACACTTGCCCAAAAATTCTTGGGCAAATTTTGGAAAGTATCATTTGGTTTCATTCAAAGTCTCCTCCAATTGTCGAACAAAATCCTCTAGGGATATTCCGACCTTCTTGCATATTTGCCTAATTTCCAAAATATCAAGACGACGTTCTCCTGATTCGTATTTACTGACAAATGATTGCGGCACACCTAGTTTTTCAGCCAATTCAATTTGGCGAATTTCTTTATCTTGGCGAATTCTTCTAAGCAATATTTGTAGTTTCTCTTGTTGATGACTTATGTTTGAAATTTTCATTTTCTTACCTATTGACAAATATCCTAAATTAGGATATTCTCTAAAAAGAATAATGGTATAGTAGATGCTTATGAAAACGCTGAAAGATACATCTCAACTTTATCTATTTCAAACTGGCACGAATAAAACGCGCCAAGTTAAACCATTTAACACATCTCTTTTAAAGTGGATTGGCAGTAAACAACGCTTTGCCCATGAGATTATCTCTTATTTTCCCATTAAATTCGGAACGTATTTTGAGCCTTTTCTGGGTAGTGGTGGTATTCTCGGCACTTTAGTTCCAAAGAGCGCTATCGCCTCTGATACCTTCACTCCACTCATTGAAATCTGGCAGACACTAAAAGACTCTCCCGAAATAGTCAAACAATGGTATCGCTCTCGTTGGGAACAGATGGCAGAAAGTACTAAAGTTGAAGTTTACGAACAAATCAAAGCATCTTATAACAAAAATCCAAATGGCGCAGATTTACTATTTTTGACGCGTTCTTGTTATGGCGGGGTTGTTCGATTTCGCAAGGCAGATGGTTATATGTCCACGCCATGCGGTATTCACAATCCGATTTCTCCAGAAAGTTTTGCTCGAAGAGTTGATGAATGGCATAAGCGAACTTCAGGAACCACCTTTTTGCACCTAGATTTTGAAGAAGCTATGAATATAGCTAAACCCGGTGATCTAGTATATTGTGACCCGCCTTACACTTATAGTCAAGCAATTTTGTACGGCGCACAAGCATTCAGTTTAGATCATCTTCTTTTTGTCATTCAAGAATGTAAATCAAGGGGCGTTTATGTAGCTCTTAGTATTGATGGGACTAAACGCTCGGGCAATATGATTTGTGATTTGCCTATTCCTAATGGCTTGTTTAAGCATGAAATCATGATTGATATCGGCCACTCGATGCTTAAACGTTTTCAAATGAACGGCAAAACACTTGAAGGGGAAAAGGTTTCAGACAGGCTTTTGCTAACTTATTGATTCAAGCCCAATCAAACTATTACTTCCTCACCGCCGCGAACCCCAACCCGTTCGGACCGGCGTGCGTGCCGATCACAGTGGTCACGTTCAATATCATGATCTCGCGCGGCACAGACTGGCTGATCTCGTTCATCACCTGGCGCAGGAACTCACGCGCCCGCGCTTCTGCGCCGGTGTGCAGAATCGCCAGCCGTTCCAATTTTCCCGAAGATTTCAAAAAATTCATCATGCGTTCGTTGGCCTGACGAGTTGTCCGCACCGCGCCGATGGCTTTGACCTGGCTGTCCGCCACTTCGATCAGTGGCTTGATGCTCAGTGCTGATCCGAGCATCGTCACGGCGGCGGGGACGCGTCCACTGCGGCGTAGATAATCCAATGTGTCCAGCACGGCGAAAACATTCAGCCGCGAGCGCGCCGATTCAATGGCGGCGAGCGCGGCCTTGAGTCCATTCTCGGCGGCTTCGGCGGCAGCGAGAACTTGAAAGCCGATTCCCATTGAAAGAGACAAGCTGTCTATCGTTGTGATGCAGTTCGGAAATCCATCCGCAGCCTGGCGCGCCACATTT
>JAKAMM010000112.1 GCA_021812905.1 Chloroflexota bacterium
TCGGGAGTCAGGATACATTCGTAAGTCACATCCAGCGGCACGAGCGTGATGGGCATGCCGCTGTGATAGACCATGTGCGAGGCGTGCGGATCAACATAAACGTTGAACTCGGCCAGCGGCGTGGTGTTGCCTTCGTGTCGGATCGCGCCGCCCATGATGATGACATCCTTTACTGCTTTGATGATGCGCGGCTCTTTTCGGATCGCGACCGCGACGTTGGTCAGCGGGCCGATGCAAACCAGTGTGATCTCATTCGGCGCGGACATGATCTTCTCGATCAAAAAGTCAACGCTGTGTTGGTTGACGGCTTTGATTTTTGGCGCGGGAAGCTGGGCGTAACCAATGCCTGTATTGCCGTGCGTCTCTGGCGCGAGCAGCGATGGCTGGACAAGCGGCAGTTCAAAGCCGCGCGCAACGGGGATATGGTTTGCCTTTGCAAGTTCGAGAACGGAGAGCGCGTTGGTCAGGGCCTGATCCACGGAGCAGTTGCCATGCACGACGCTGATGCCTTCGACCTTCAATTCGGGCGAGGCCAGCGCGAGCAGAATGGCGAGCGAATCATCAATGCCTGGGTCAGTGTCGAAGAGAATGTGTTTTGGATTCATGAATTTTATGTGTCCTTGCGAGGGTTGGCGGTTGAGTAGGGCGAGCGCTTTTCTCGCCCGTATCGAAACCCAGCCCGAAGCAATCCCCAAAGAACAAGGGACTTTCTCCTTGCGAAATGGGGGGATTACTTCGTCGTCGTTATGTTCCTTCTCGCAACGACATGAACTTTGATACTTCATTTGCTGTTGGCAGCGAAGGCTGTGCCCCGAATTTGGTCACGGCCAACGCGCCACAGGCAGACGCATATTGTACGGCATCTTCCAACGATTGACCACCCAGCCATGCGACTGCAAACCCGCTGATAAAAGCGTCGCCCGCCGCAGTTGTGTCGACCACATTTACTTTAAAAGATGGGATATGTTTCGCGCTGCCTTTGTTGACGATCAACGCGCCGTTCGCGCCGAGCGTGACGATGACAATCTGCGCCTCACGCCTGACCAGTGAGCGGGCGGCCGCTTCGGCGCTTCTCACATCGTTGACGGTTTTCCCCGCCGAAGGTGCAGGCGTTTTTCCTGCCAACAAACTTAATTCTGTTTCATTGGGGATGATGAAATCTGCCAGCGCAAGCAATTCATCCGGCATCTCGTGCGCTGGTGCGGGGTTGAGCAGGACGCCCAATCCGCTTTCTTTGGCGAGTCGGGCGGCGTGCAAAACCGTCTCAGTTGGAATCTCTAATTGAAGCAGGAGCAGCTTCGGGTCCAGAAAGGAAGCGGGTTCCACATCCGCAGGTTTGACCTTTGCGTTCGCGCCCGGCGAAAGGACGATGCTGTTTTGCCCATGCGAGTCCACCACAATGACAGCTGTGCCGGTCGCGGCAGATGTGTCGCGAGTAACGTGAGTTGCGTCCACATGATTTTGTTTTAGGTTTTCGATGAGGCTGGCGCCGAAAGAGTCTGCGCCCACGCGCCCGATCATGGCAACGTCTGCGCCCAGGCGAGCCGCGGCAACAGCCTGATTTGCGCCTTTGCCGCCTGGAACTGTTACGAGGTCTTCACCTTGAATGGTTTCGCCCGGCGCGGGAAAACGCGGGGCGCGCACCACGAGGTCTGCATTGAGGCTTCCGATGACGAGGATGTTGGTCATGACGTTAAGATTAACCCAAAAAGGCGGCGAGGGATTTGGGCGTCATGGCATTTCCACGTCTTTGGATTGATCGCCGGCGCGCAACAAAATGACTCCTGCGAAAAGAAGCAGACTGCCGATCAGTTGAATGCCGGTCAGCATTTCACTCAGGAAGAAGTAAGCCCAGATGGCAGTCAGCGCGGGTTCAAGCGTGGCGATAAGATTGGCAACCGTCGGCGGGAGGTAACGAAGACTCAATGTGTAAAACCCGAACCCGCCCAAAGTCGGCGCGATGCCGAGGAAGAAAAGAATGCCCCAGCCGCTGACCGAATTCCCCAGCCACATCAAATCTGTCAGCGCAAATTTCCCGGCAAAGGTGTTGGCGCCGACGTTGAAGAAAAATAAGAAGATCGCCGCCGCGCAAAAGCTGTAAAGGAGAGCCGTCCATGAGTCGATGGCCTGGTCCGCGGCCTGTTTGCCCTCGAGATTGTAGAAAGCGAAGAATAAACCGGTCAGCAGTCCAAAGATGATTCCCGCCGGGTTCAGTTTCCAGGCCGAGGGATCAATTGCGCCGGAGACGAGAATTGTCCCGCATAGACTCAATAGGATGGAAAAGATCTTGATGCCATTGAACTGTTCCTTGAAAATCAAGCGGCTCAGGATGGCGGTCATGGCTGGCGAACTAAAGGCCAGCACGGTTGCCACCGCCGCGCCATTATATTGAACGGAAAACGTCCACATCGAATTGAAGACCGCAAGTGTCAGGCCGTAGAATAAGATGAACGGCCAGTGTGGTTTCTCAAGATGGAATCGTTTGCGGCTGAAAAGCAAAAGTCCGGCCAGCATCCCGAACGAAACGAACAGGTCACGCCAAAAGGCCAGCACGAGCGATGGAAGCTGATAATGCGTGCTCAAATAACTGATCAGCACCCCGGTGGTCGACCATAACAGTGTGGCAAGGATGGCGATGAAATATCCGCGCGAAAACGTGGATGGTGGTTGTATCTTCATGGCGGCTGGATTGTAACCCGAAGTCACAGAGCGGAAAAGAATATTGGGTGCATCGGTCACCTGTCGCCCATCGCAAGGCAGACGTTTTGCCGCAGACCCAAGCGCCCTGTCAACTTAAAGAAATTCGCGTTATAGTCAGGCAGAAAGATGGCGGCATCGGCCTCCATGCCGAGCGCAATGCCCACCCGATGCCCGATCTGAACCTGTTGGATTAAATTGACGGGTTGAGTGTCGCTCAGTAAACTGAAGGTTACTGGTTGTCGTTGAACATCTTGCCCTCGGAGAATCATTTATGAGCAAGCCCATTCGCATTCTTTACGTAGACGACAATGCGCTCGATCGTGAACTGGTGCGCGGCGCCCTGGAAAAAGAACACGGCGGATTTAAACTTGTTACGGCCACTTCCCACAGAGACTTTGAAAAGGCCCTCGCCAAAGGCGGCTTTGACCTCATCCTGAGCGATTTCAACATCCCGGGCTTCGAAGGGCTGCAGGTTCTCGAAACGGTCAGGGCCAAAGACTTGAATCTGCCGGTTGTGATCGTGACCGGAACCGGGTCCGAAGAGACCGCGGTTGAAGCCTTGAAACGCGGCGCATCAGATTACATCATCAAAACTCCCAAACATATCCGTCGTCTGCCGCGGGTAATCCACGCCGTGCTCGAAAAAAAGCAGGCAGAAGAAGCCCAACGTGAGATCGAACAGCAATACCGCACCTTGTTTCAAACAAGCCCCATTGGGATCGGCGTGGCTGACATGCAAGGCAACCTGTTGACCTTTAATGATGCCATCCTTCTCCCCGGCGGTTATACCCGCGCAGATATCAAAAAAATCGGCGGCGTCGCAGGCTTATATTACGATCCGAGCCAGCGCAACGAAGCGTTGGCGCTTCTAAAAAAGCAGGGTTTTCTGCGAAACCACCCGGTTCAGTTCAAACGCAAGGATGGCACGGCTTATGATGCTTTACTCACGCTGACCCCGGTATTTTTTCAGGGGCAAGCGTGCCTCCAAGCCTTAGTGGAGGATATCGCCGAACGCAAGCGGGCGGAAGAAGCGCTTCGGGATAGCAACACGAAACTGGAGGGCATATTCAACACCATGATGGATGCTCTCATCACTATGGATGAGAAGCAGAGGATTATCAGCTTCAATCCCGCCGCCGAGCAAATGTTTGGATGCCCGGCTGACGAAGCCATTGGCCAAACGCTCAACCGCTTTGTTCCTGAACATGTTCGCAAAGAACATGGCCAGTTTGTACGCGCTTTTGGCCAATCTGCTGCGACCAAACGCTCGATGAGACATCCTTTCTTGGCGTTGACTTGTTTGCGCGCCGATGGCGAGGCGTTTCCGAGCGAAGTCTCCATCTCACAAATTGAAATCGGTGGGGAAAAGCTATACACTGCCATCGTGCGCGATGTTACCGAACGCAAGCGGGCGGAGGAAAAAACCCTGCGACTCAACCGCCTGTATGCCACACTCAGCCAGATCAATCAAGCAATCGTGCGCGTGCGCGAACCGGAAGTCTTGTTCGAAGAAATTTGCCGCGTGGCGGTTGAATTCGGCCAATTCCGCATGGCATGGATCGGCTTGATGGACGAGACCGATGGACTGGTTAGGCCGGTCAAATTTGCGGGTGAGGAACAGGGCTATCTATCCAGCGTTCGCATCAAATATATGGATGAGAGCCTGGGACGCGGCCCGGTGGGTACAGCCATCCGTGAGGGGCGCTGCATTGTCTTCCAGGATATCGACACTGATCCGCGCATGGAGCCGTGGCGTGAGCAGGCTTTATTGCGCGGCTATCGTTCATTGGCGGCAGTACCATTTCGCCGAAATAATGTGGTCATCGGGGCGCTGACTGTGTATGCGGCAGAGCCTCACGGGTTTGATGTGGATGCCGAGAATTTACTGGAAGAAATAGGGAGCGACATTTCATTTGCGTTGGATTCCATGAATGCTGCGAAACAGCGCCAGCAAGCCGAGAATGAGCTCAAGCGTTTGAAAGATTTCAATGAGAATCTGATCAACAGCATGGCGGAAGGAATGGTGGTCCAGAATACGGATGGATACTTCACCTTTGTAAATCCGGCGACCTCGGCCATGACCGGTTACCCGCCTGAGGAGCTTATCGGTTCGCATTGGACAAAATTCATTCCTGCTGATCAGCAGGAAATTATTAAGGAGACTGACAAGCGGCGTCTGGCTGGCGAGGCCTCCCGCTATGAAATAGAATTCCTGCACAAAAGCGGGAAACGAATCCACCAGCTGGTCAGCGGCAGTCCGCTCTTTGAAAATGGGCAGTTCAATGGCACAATGGCAATTTTCATGGACATCAGCGAACGGGCGCAGGCGCAGGAAAAAATACGAAGATCCGAAGAACAATTGGCGGCTGTGATGGAAGGCAGCCAGTTGGGCTACTCAGACTGGAATATCCAAAAAGGCGAAGTACAAAGGAATGAACATTGGGCAGGCATGCTTGGCTATACGTTGCACGAAATTGAAAGCACCTATGATACATGGGAGGAGTTGATCCATCCTGACGACCGCGCCAGAGCCAGGCAGGCGGTTCAGGATCATCTTGACGGAAAAACGCCCATCCATCATGATGAGTATCGGATGCGCACGAAAGACGGGAACTATCGCTGGATTCTGGATCATGGCAGGATCATCGAATACGATGCGCAGGGCCGCCCATTGCGAATGACCGCCACGCATACCGACATCACCGAGCGCAAACTGGCCGAGCAGCAGATCGCCAGTCAATTCCTGCGCTTGAAAGCCCTGCATCATATCGATACGGCCATTGCATCCAACTTCGATCTGCGCGTCACGCTGGGGACCCTGCTGGATGAGGTGACTTCCCAGTTGAGAGTTGACGCCGCATCGATTTGCCTGTTCGATAAATATATGCTGACGCTCGAACACATGACGGGCACCGGCTTTTATTCAGGCGCTGGTCACAGCGCCAAATCGAAGATCTCGGAAAGCCTGGCCGGACGCGCCGTTATTGAACGCCGGATGGTTCACATTCCAGATCTGTCCGCGGCCGATATTGATTCCGTAAACGCAAACCGCTATCGAAGCGAAAAGTTTGTCTCTTATTATGCCGTGCCATTGATCTCCAAAGGTCAGGTCAAGGGTGTGATGGAACTTCTCCAGCGCGCGCCGCTCGAAGTCACGTCAGAAAGCATGAATTTTCTGGAAACATTAGCGGAACAGGCGGCCATTGCAATTGATGTTTCCAATCTGTTCAGCGATCTGCAAAAGTCCAACATGGAATTGGCCATGGCGTATGACGCCACCATTGAGGGCTGGTCACGCGCCATGGATCTGCGCGATAAGGATACCGAAGGCCATACCCTGCGAGTGGCCGAGATTGCCGTGTTGTTGGCAGACAGACTGGGAATTAGCCAGGAGCAACAGATCAGGATCCGCCGCGGCGCTCTGCTGCATGACATTGGCAAACTGGGTGTGCCCGACTCAATTCTGCTCAAGCCCGGTAAGCTCACCGATGAGGAATGGGAGATCA
>JAKAMM010000113.1 GCA_021812905.1 Chloroflexota bacterium
CGGGCGTCCGGCTTCGACGTGATCTCCATCTTTTACCAACAGGCGGGAAGTCGAGGGAATATCGTAGGACTTTTCTTCATGCTGTTCGTACGAGACGACGACCTTATGCTGTTTTTTCTCAACGGCGACTTTCCCACCCTGCTGGGCAGTGATGGTCGCTTTTTCCTTGCTGGCCAGAACTTCGCCGGGGGTAACGACGGCTTCATCCTTGACCATGTATTTCCAGTCTTCAGGCACGCTGTATTCGTCGTGAACCATTTCAGCATGTTCGATCCTGACTTCGCGCAGATCGGCATATTTATCCGACTGAACGATGCGCACCACGCCATCGATCTCGGCGACAACGGCTTCGCCCTTCGGTTGTTTGCGCGCTTCGAAGAGTTCCTCCACGCGCGGCAGACCGGTGGTGATGTCGGAACTTCCGGCAGAGGCCACACCGCCTGTATGGAAGGTACGAAGTGTGAGCTGTGTGCCAGGCTCGCCGATGGACTGGGCGGCCACGATCCCAACCGCTGCACCGAGGTCAACCATATCACCGCGGCCAAGGTCGAGGCCATAGCATTTGGCGCAAATGCCGTGTTGGAGTTCGCAGGCCATGGGCGAGCGGACCTTGACTTCTGCAATTCCAGATGCGGAAATCTTGCGAGCCAGGATGTGGTCGATCACATCATCGCGTTCAGCAATGACTTCACCGGTCTGCGGGTCGATCACGCGCTGAGCCAGCAGGCGGCTATACAAACGGTTGGACATGGATTGCCCGGCGACATCGTCCGCGCGGCGGATCATGACGCCTTCCTTGGTTTCGCAATCCAGCTCGTTGATGATGATGTCCTGCGCGATATCCACAAGACGGCGGGTCAGGTAACCGGCATCTGCGGTACGAAGCGCGGTATCAGCCAAACCTTTGCGCGCACCGTGGGTTGAGATGAAATATTCGAGAGCGGTCAGGCCTTGGCGGAAGTTGGAACGGATCGGGAGCGGAATGATGCGCCCGGCCGGGTCAGCCATCAAACCGCGCATACCGGCCAGCTGGGAAATCGTGGAAAAGCCGCCTTTGGTCGCGCCCGAGATAGCCATGGTCGAAAGATTGCCATCCGGATCCATGTGAACTCTAACCGCGTTGGACACATCTTCCGTAGCTTTTTGCCAGATCTCGATCACGCGTTCGTTCTGTTCCTGTTCGGTCAGCAGACCGCGTCGGAAGTCACGTTCGACAACTTCCACCAGCGTCTGTGCGCCCGTCAGGATTTCCTTACGCTCCGGCGGAATGGAAATATCTGCCACAGCCAGCGTCGTACCGGACCTCATGGCGTACTCGAAGCCTAATGATTTAACCTTGTCTGCGACATCGGTGGTCTTTTCCGGTCCGCATAATTCGTAGACTTCGGCGATCAAATCTTTCACGCCGCCTTTGTCCAGTTTTTCGTTAGTGAACTGAACTTCGGGAGGCAGGATGCGGTTGAAGATCACGCGCCCGACCGTCGTGTCGATGAGACGCGTTTCGGTCTGGCTTAAGCGGTCGCCTTTGTCGTTGTACCAGGTGGTTGCCAAAAGTTTAATGCGGGTATGAATTGCCACTTGTTCGAGTTGATAAGCGAGTTCCACCTCGTCAAAATCTGCGAAGGCGCGTCCTTCGCCCTTGCGGGCAGCTTTCTGGTCCATGGTCAGGTAATACACACCCAGTACCATATCCTTGGATGGCGAAATGATTGGTTCACCGTCGGCGGGCTTGAGCAGGTTTTTTGAAGCCAGCATCAGGGTGCGCGCTTCGGCCACGGCCTTCTGAGAAAGCGGAACGTGTACGGCCATCTGATCGCCATCGAAGTCCGCGTTGAAGGCGGTGGTGACAAGCGGATGCAATTGAATGGCCGAGCCTTCGATCAGGATCGGTTCAAAAGCCTGGATGCCGAGGCGGTGCAGAGTTGGCGCACGGTTGAGAAGCACGGGACGATCCTTGATGACATCCTCGAGCGCTTCCCAGACCTCTGGGCGGTTGCGTTCAATTAAGCGGCGCGCACCCTTGACGTTCGCGGCATATCCGTTTTGGACAAGGCGCGCGATCACGAACGGGCGATAAAGTTCCAACGCCATGGTCTTCGGCAGGCCGCATTGATAAAGTTTAAGCTGCGGGCCGACCACGATCACAGAGCGGCCGGAATAATCCACGCGCTTACCGAGCAGGTTGCGGCGGAAGCGGCCTTTCTTGCCTTTGAGCATGTCGCTCAGGGATTTTAGTTCGCGTCGGCCGCGGCGGCTGAGCGCCTTGCCGCGCTGTGAATTGTCTATCAGGCTGTCGACGGCTTCCTGTAACATGCGCTTCTCGTTGCGGATGATGACATCCGGCGCGCCAAGTTCGAGCAGTCTCTTCAAGCGATTGTTGCGGTTGATCACGCGGCGATACAGATCATTCAAGTCAGATGTGGCAAAGCGGCCGCCATCCAATTGGACCATCGGACGCAGATCGGGCGGGATAACCGGCAGCACGGTCAGGATCATCCACTCCGGGCGGTTGCCGGAACGGCGGAATGATTCCACGACCTTCAAGCGGGTAGTGGCCTTCTTGCGTTTCTGCTTCGACTTGGTGGAACGGACTTCGTGCCACAATTCTTCAGAGAGTTTGTCAAGGTCAAGACGTTCGAGAACATCATAGAAGGCTTCGGCGCCCATATCGGCGCGGAAGACTTGTCCCCAACGTTGCTTGAGTTCTCGATAGCGGATTTCGCTAATAAAAGTAAATGGACGCAGTTCCATCAGTTCATCGCGCTGGCGCGAGGACTGTCCGGCTGAAACAGAGGTCTGATCTTCCAGTTGGGAGCGCTGGGCTTCCATCTGCATGTCAGCCTCGGCCTTGATCTTTCCAGCCTGCATCTTGAGATCTTCAAGTTCCTTGTAACGCCTGTCTTTAAGTTCGTTCTCAAGCGCTTCCAGTTTCTTCTGAACGATCTTTTGCACCTGGCTGATGTGCTTGCTGGCGACCTTGTCACCGGCATCCAAAATCTTCTCGCCAGTCAGTTCAAAGACGACGACCTTTTTGGCGGCCTCGCCCATCTGATCCTGCAGGGTCTTTTCGAGCTTCTGGCCTTCTTTGATAACCGGGTCAAGCTGTTCCGCGATCTTCTCGTCGTAGCCCTGTTCGAGGGCTGCCTGTCGTTGTTTGATCTCGGCCAATTTGTGATCGCGTTTGGTCTTGATCTCGGCGATCTTGGCATTGACGCCCGCGGCCTGCTCACGCTCAGAGACGGAAATTTCATCTTCAAGACGCTGAAGGGCTTTCTTTCGGGCTTCCTCATCCACGTAAGTAACGATATATTGAGCGAAGTAAAGCACGCGGTCCAGGTTACGACGCGAAATATCCAACAGCATACCCAACTGTGAGGGGATGCGCCGCGTGTACCAGATGTGCGCAACGGGGGTGGCCAGCGTGATGTGTCCCATGCGCTCGCGGCGGACAGCGGCGCGCGTTACTTCCACGCCGCATTTGTCACAGATGATGCCTTTGTAACGGGGGTTTTTATATTTGCCGCAATAACACTGCCAGTCGCGGGTTGGGCCAAAAATGGCCTCACAGAATAACCCGTCTTTCTCTGGTCGTAAGCGGCGATAGTTAATTGTTTCTGGTTTAAGCACTTCGCCGTACGACCAGGACATGATCGTTTGCGGCGATGCCAGGCTGATACGGAGTGCGGTCAGTCCTTTAGTTTCCACTGCTTCTCTCCTAGTCCTGAACGGATAGAGTTGTTGAGCATTGTTCTCGTATAGCGTGTAGTCGGCTTGTACAAGAGACAAACAAAGGCAAGCGCTTCGAGGCTTTTCTCCTCAAGCGCTTGCTGTATTTCGCTCAGTTTTACATCCAACGAACCGAATTATACGCGCTGGAGAGGTTTGCGTCAAGAGCCGGGCTAATCAAACTTTAACAATTGCAAAATATCTTCCAACGCGGCGGCAAACAACTCGTGCATGACATCATCGCTGACGCGGTATGGACCGCCGAATGAGCCGTCGCCGTAGACTTCGCGTGCCGTTTTGGCGTCCAGGATCGCGGCCGGGACTTTGGGCGGGGTCTTGTTTTCTTCGGGCATTTCCCCCACGACAGTGAACGGGAAAGCCTCCAGCCAGTTGGCGTGAGTTGGCTTGATCTGATGCTTGATCGCCACAGCCTCAACAGAATGCGAAAGCCACCAGTCGTACCAGTTCAATTTGAGACCAGGCAGATCGTTATTGACTTCGTGGAGGTGGTGCCGCGCGGGCGAATTACCGCCATGTCCATTGATGATGAGAATCCGGCGGAAACCATGTCCATACGCCGAGCGGACAAGATCGTCCATCACCGCCATCAACGTGCTAACGCGCAAACTGAGTGTGCCAGGATAGGCAAGAAAATAAGGCGATGAGCCGAAATTCAACGGCGGCGCGACCAGCACACCCGTCGCCTGTGAAGCGGAGTCCGCCAACGCCAGCGGAATCTTGACATCCGTCAGCAGGCTGAGATAAGCATGTTGCTCAGTTGCACCGACAACAAAAATCAATCTGTCATCTTGTTGTAGATATTTTTCTACATCCATCCAGTTCAGATCTTCAAGGCGCATGATTTGTTCCTATGGTGTTGGCGGTATATCTGTCGATGTCACAGTTGGGACAGGTGTATCGGTCGGCGTATCCGTCGGGATGATGATGACCGGAGTATTTGTCGGCGTTGGGAAAGGCGTATTTGTCGGCGGCGGAGTCGGGGTCGGGACTTGAAGCGTGAAGTGGACGAAGCGCTCAGCGTAGCCATTCGTCCCAGTCAAATATAAATGCAGTGTGATTACGCCATTGGGCAAGTTCGACATATCCCAATTAAATAGCAAGTCGTTCTTGACCGGCTGGTCGCCTTGCGCAAGAGTTGTCCAGTTGCCGGGATTGTCGCCTAATCCGAATTCCAAACGCCACGATTTAAAATCGCCGGTTGCGTCAGCAGTGCCTTTGATCGCCAGTGTGGTTTGAGAAATCACATCGCCTTCATTGACGCTGAGTTCAATGATTGGACGCGGACTGTTCTTGGTACACTGTCGGTCAGGCGCATAGATCGGCGGCGAAGGGAAATCATGAGCATCCAGCCAATTGCGGCCATCTTTTGTCCCGAACCAATCTTTGGCAAATGGGTCAGTAACATTGATAACAGTCTCAACATCCTTGAAGTCGCTGCAATCAGGAGATGCCTGGAAGCCTGTCCACGTATCAAGCGCAATGATACGACGCAAGTCCTGGCCGGGGGGCAGGGGCAATTGATCGGACGCAAAGACTTCGTTGCGCTGACCGCCTGTGCACCATTGTGACGGCTCCGTGCCGGACAAAGAGCAGATAATCTTATCTACGATTCCCGCGGGACGAGTGAACTGAGTGACGCGTCCCTGCGTCTCATACGGGACGGCAGCCTGCATAAACTGCGACCAAATGGGCGCCGCACCACTCAAGCCGGTTGTGTTGACCATCGGGGTGTAATCCGCGTTCCCAACCCACGTTCCCACCGCAAGGTCTGGGGTGTACCCGAGGGTCCAGTTATCGTAAATGTTGAGGGTCTCGGAGCCCTTGGGATCTCCAGCCGTGCCTGTCTTGGCCGCGACCGGGAACGGCAGGTTCAAAACTGAATTTATCCCGAACATCCACGAACGCGCATCGTTGTCAGAAAGAATAGATGTGATCAGATAAGCGTGTTCAGGGCTGATAACCTGTTCGCCCTGCGGGGGCTTGTATTCGTAAACAACCCTGCCTTGAAAGTCAACGATCTTGAGAATGGAAACCGGAGGAACTTTTACGCCTCCATTTGCAAACACGGAGAATGCGCCGACCATTTGCAGCAAACTGACATCGCCACCACCGAGGGTGAGAGACAAGCCATAATCCTTGCGTGTGAGCGACGTGATGCCAAGCCGTGTCGCCATGGCGACCATACCATGATCGCCATAAACACCAACATATTGCAAAGTCTTGACTGCAGGGACGTTAAATGAGTTTGCCAGTGCCGTGCGGACAGTGACGGGACCGTGAAATTTACCATCGTAATTGACTGGCACATACGGAGCGCGCGAATCATTCGGATCACCAGACGGCGGGAACTTGGACGGCACATCCCAGATGAGGGTAGCAGGCGTCCAGCCTTTTTCAAAGGCCGCCACATAATTGATCGGCTTGATGGATGAACCAGGCTGGCGCGTCTGGCTG
>JAKAMM010000114.1 GCA_021812905.1 Chloroflexota bacterium
CACCCAATGATTGCCCTGCCCGGCATGATGCCGTTCAGCCAGGATGAACTTTATCTGACCTACGCCAACGATTCGCAACTGGACTTTGTGCCGACGTTTTACAAATTGGCCTACGACCAGTTCGAAGGCCGCATCCGCGTCCACTCTGCGACCAACACACACGGCCTGACAAATATCGACCCCGCCCGCGTTCAGCGACGCGGCAAAGCCACCGGCTCCATCACCGAAGCGCAGATGCGCCGCGGAGCGGAAGGCAAGTTCAAGTGGGTCACCACGCTCTATCCCACCGATGGCTACGCCCAGGACGCCAGCATGAGTCTGAAAGAATATGAAGACTTCGTGTTCGGTGCGGTCCATGCGCACGAGGCTGATCCCATCGCCTACTGGAACAGCACCGCGGCCGGCCAGCAAAAAGCCATTGATTTTCTTGCGCCAAAGAATCAGGTTATCCTGCGCGGCCCAAACGTGGACCTGACGCTTTCGGTCAAAGGCCGCAGATTCATGAACTCAACCGGTGTCTACAACATGCCTGATGGAGAAATCTATACCGGCCCGGTCGAAGACTCGGTCAATGGTTGGGTGAAGTTCACCTATCCCGCCATTTATCAAGGCGTGTCCGTCGAGGGCGCGGAACTGACCTTCAGTAATGGACGAGTCGAAACCGCCAAGGCAGAAAAGAATCAGGATTATCTGTTGAAGATGCTCGAAAGCGATTCGGGTTCGCACTATCTCGGCGAGTTCGCCATCGGCACAAATTTCGATATCAACAAGTTTACCGGCAACATTCTCTTCGATGAAAAGATCGGCGGTTCGTTCCACATGGCGCTCGGCGCGGGCTATCCTGAGACCGGCTCCAAAAACAAATCGTCCATCCATTGGGACATGATCTGCGACATGCGCAAAGATGCCGCGATCACCGTGGACGGCGAGTTATTCTACAAGAACGGGCAATTCGTTTTCAAAAAGTAGTTTGAAAGTTTACAGGTTTATATGTTTGAAGGTTGAGAATCCGCGACGGGCTCTCAATCTTCTTTCTTAACTTTCAAACTTGCGACCTTCCAACCTGAAACCGATCAATACATCCCCACCGAACGGTCAACCTTCCTCGCATATTCATTAATGCCGCCACGCACACTGAAAACATTCGACCAGCCTTGCGAGGCGAGCCAACCTGATACTTGCGCACTGCGCGCGCCGTGATGACATAACACATAGATCGTTGCGGTCTGTGACTTTGCGGACTCTGACAGCATGTTAATGCCCTCCCGCCCCAACCGGCTCATCGGTGCGACCTCGAGACGGGCATCCGTTATTTTGGCATACTCCAACTCGGACGGTTCGCGCACATCCAGCAAAATGAATTGGTCCTGCGATTTGAGTTTATTGGCCAATTCTTCAACAGCAATTTCTAGAATCATTTCACACCTTTAAAGTTACGCTCTCCAATAACCTCTGCGGATTGGACGCACATCTTCCGATGTAACAAACGCTAAAGGGTCTATCTCGTGGACAATTTGTTCCGTGTGCGCCACATCTTTTCGCAACACACTGACACTCAACAAATGCACTTTACCTTCCATGCCACGCGCCGGGATCTCCGTCACTGCAAAACCTCCATCACGCAGGGCTTGTGCCAAAACGATGCCATGTTCTGTACTGATGATACGCAGATGAATATGCCCGATTGCGAGACGTTCCTCGATCAACATGCCGACCACGTTGCCGGTTGCGAATCCCGCTGCGTAGCCAAGGACAGTTAATGGATTGCTCAAATTGGATAACACGCGCGTGATGGCAACGACGTAGACCGCAGCTTCAAAGAAACCCAGTGTCCATGAAATGCCCTTTCGTCCGCGCACCACAAACAACATGCGCAGAGTGTCGAGCGACATATCGGTGACGCGCAAAGCGAAGATGGTCAGCGCCGCGAGCCAGGCAGATGGAGAGAGAAGAAAATCAAACATAGGTATGCTCCCGGCGGCTGGAGCGTTATTGGTTTCATTTCAACGCGGGCAGATACAATCTTTCCACGTATTCCTTGACCATGCGCCGCGTGCTGAACTGCGGAATGTTCGTTTTCAAAGAATCTTTCACATGGTCGAGCCACTTGACGGGAATCTCTTTGTTATCACGAGCATAGAATAACGGGATGATCTCGTTTTCCAGTGTGCTGTACAGGTCCTCTGCATCGGCAGCATCCTGCGCATCGCTCGTCACATATTCCTTTTCTTCGCCGATGGCCCAGCCATTCTTGCCGTTATAAGACTCGCGCCACCAGCCATCCAACACTGAGAAGTTAAGCGCGCCGTTGAGCGCGGCTTTCATGCCGGATGTGCCGGACGCTTCCATCGGACGACGCGGCGTATTCATCCACACATCCACACCTTGGACGAGATAGCGCGCCAGGTTCATATCGTAATCTTCGAGGAAGACAAGACGTCCGCCGGTTTCAGCTTTTTTGACGGTGCGATACACTTTTTGGATCAACTGCTTACCCGGCTCATCTGCAGGATGCGCCTTGCCTGCAAAAATAATTTGCACCGGCATGTTCGGACGGTTGATGATATCCAACAATCTTTCGACATCGCTCATCACGAGACTGGCGCGCTTATAGGTTGCAAAGCGGCGCGCAAAACCAATCGTCAGTGCGTAGGGGTTGATCAAAACTCCAGACGAGACAACCTGTACAGGATGGTACCCACCCACCGTCCAGCGCTCGCGGACGCGTTCACGCATGTAAAAGGTCAGCTTGCGTTTGAGATGAGTCCGCACAGCCCATAGCGCCGCGTCAGGGACTTGATCCAACTTCGCCCAGGTATCAGCATCATCGAGATGATCGTACCAGTCGGCACCGATATATTGAGCGAAAAGATTTTGCAGGCGGCGGGCCATCCAGTTGGCGGTGTGAACGCCGTTGGTGACGTGTGTGATCGGCACATCGTCCGCGGATTTTTCAGGCCACATAAAATTCCACATCTTGCGCGACACTTCGCCGTGCAATTCAGAAACAGCGTTGCGCCCATTTGAATATTTCAGGGCCAACACCGGCATGGAAAAAGTTTCACCGTGCGGCTGTTGATGCACCGCGATATTTACAAACTCTTCGC
Source organism: Chloroflexota bacterium (assembly GCA_021812905.1). Next base: position 3,108 of record JAKAMM010000114.1, read on the forward strand.
GCGTAAGTCCAAGTTCGGGCCATAATGCGGCAAGATACTTATCCAACAGCCAGAGTGGGAACTCATCGTTACCGGCCGGGACAGGTGTGTGCGTGGTGAAGACATTTTGTCCGCGCGTCTTTTTAACGGCGTCGGCAAAGGTGTGACCGGCAGCCACCAGTTCACGCGCCCGCTCCAGGGTCAGGAATGCGGCGTGGCCTTCGTTCATGTGCCAGACCGAGGGATTGTATCCAAGCGCGCGCACAACGCGCACGCCGCCGACGCCCAGCAAAACTTCCTGCATGACTCGCCGGTCAAGGTCAGACCAATACAGCCGCGCCGTCAACAAACGATCATCGGGACGATTGGCGTCCACGTTTGAGTCCATCAAATAAAGCGGCACACGTCCCACGCGGATTTCCCACAAGCGCACCGAGACAATGCGGTCGGGAAATTCAACTTCAATCGTAAGCAGTCCGCCATCATCAGCGGTAACAGGCAGAACCGGCAGATCATCGAAGACCAGCGGATTGTTGAGCGCTTCCTGCCAGCCATCTTCACTGATGTGCTGGGAAAAATATCCCTGAGCATACATGAAGCCGATGCCCATCAGCGGCAAACCCAGATCGGACGATTCTTTTAAATGATCGCCCGCCAACACGCCGAGACCGCCCGAATAAATCGGGAGCGTTTCATGCAAGCCAAATTCCATCGAAAAATATGTGATGGGATGATCGGTCAACTCCGGGTGAGCCTTCGCCGCCCACGGGTCGGTTTGAGCGATGTAAGAATCAAATTGCTCGAAGATACGATCGTAGATGGCGAGATAATCTTTATCCTTGGCGGCCTGGTTCAGACGCGCGCGCCCGACCTCGCGCAATAAACGAATCGGGTTGTGACCGAGTCGTTCCCATAGATCGTAATCGAGACGACCAAATAAACGTCCCGCTTCGGGGTGCCATGTCCACCACAGGTTGTAAGCCAACTCACCGAGGCGGGCAAGCCGCTTGGGCAGATCAAAAGGTTTGGGTAATTTCGAGCGAAACATGTCCATAGTGCGGGAAATAATACCATAACAAACAAATGTCATTGCGAGGGTGTTCTTCCCGAAGCAATCCCCAAATCTATAGGAGATTGCTTCGCACAAGGCGCTCGCAATGACGTGAGACTTTTTGGACTACAATAAAGCCATGCGAAACGTCCAACTCTTTATCACTTGTCTGGTGGATACATTTTTTCCCGAGGTCGGCGAGGCGATGGTCAACGTGCTGACGCGCGCAGGTGCGGATGTGGACTTTCCGTCCGACCAAACCTGCTGCGGACAACCACCGTTCAACGCGGGACTTCGAGCGGAGGCGCGCCCGATGGCCGAACAAACCATCCGCGTGTTTGAATCTGCCAAAAGCGACGTGGTCATTCCATCCGGTTCATGCGCGCACATGCTTCGTCACAACTACGAAGAATTATTTGCGGACGATCCAATTTGGCTTCCACGTGCCAAAGCCCTGGCGGCACGCACGTATGAATTCACAGAATATCTCGTGGACGTTTTGGGCGTCACCGATTTCGGCGCGCGCTGGGACGGCCCGCTGACCTATCATCCAACCTGCCACCTGCATCGCGGCCTCGGCATTGACCGTCAACCAAAGGCACTGCTGGCAAACGTCCACGGTGCGAATATCATCGAACTGCCCGAAGCGCAGGATTGCTGCGGCTTCGGCGGGATTTTTTCCATTGAACATCCAGAATTATCCGCTGAAATGTTGAAACGCAAAATTGGAAATCTGGAGAAAACCGAATCCCCCACGCTGGTCGTCGCAGACGCGGGATGTTTGATGCACATTCAGGGCGGGTTGAAGCGCAACAAAATGAAGCAGAAAGTTGTACATATAGCAGAAATATTGAACCATCATTAGGAAAACTTCAATGTACAATCGTTCTGCGACAGTCTATGATGCGATCTATCGCGCGCAAGGAAAAGATTATGCTGGTGAATCGCAAAAATTATATGCGCTGATCGAGCAAAACAAGCTATCCAACGGCAATTCGCTTTTGGACATTGCCTGCGGTACGGGCGGCCATCTCGCCTATTTGCAACAGAATTTCAAAGTGGAAGGACTCGACAATTCAGAAGAGATGCTCATCGCTGCGCGGAATAAATTTCCTGATATCAATTTCATCCATGCAGATATGACTGATTTTGAGATTGATCATTCTTTTGACGTAATTACATGTTTATTCAGCGCGATAGGTTATATTCAGACTCTCCCGCGCCTGTTTCAAGCAATCCAAAACATGACGAGCCATCTGCTACCGGGCGGTGTAATCATTGTCGAGCCATGGTTTGGACCAGGCGCGTTGGATATCGGCAAAGTTCACGCAACTTTTGTTGACGAACCAGAACTGAAGATCGCACGAATGAACATAAACAGAGTAGAAGGAGATATTTCTTTCCTGGATTTTCATTACATGGTTGCAACCCCAAAAGGCATTGAATATTTTAGCGAAACGCACGCATTGGGTCTCTTCACAGAGGATGAATATTCGCAGTCTTTTCATGCCGCGGGACTAAAAACAATCCACGAACCTAAAGGATTGGATGGCCGCGGATTGTATATCGGGATCAAATTTAGATGAAAGAAAAATAGTGCAATATTCCATCACAGGGACCAATATGGATCACTTCCATCAAAGCATCCATCGCGCAATTCTGGACGAGAATCTTCAACAAGCATTAGATGCCAACGCCGAACGCCGCGTCAAAGGACGCGTCGCCGCGTTCGCATCTTTGCCCGACTGGAAAGAAAGACGGCAGCGCGCCCACGCCGTCCGCGCAGATGTGATCGCGCATCTCGACGAGTATCTCGATCAATTTATCTCCAACGCGAAAAAGAACGGCATCATCGTCCATCGCGCCAAAGACGCGGACGAGGCCGTGCGGTTGGTAATTGAAATTACGGATCACGCATCATGTAATACGAAATCCGTAATACATAAAACCCTGATCGCCAAATCCAAATCAATGGTCTCGGAAGAGATCAATCTCAACCATGCGCTCGA
>JAKAMM010000115.1 GCA_021812905.1 Chloroflexota bacterium
CGCCGAAAGGGTCAAATGCCGGTTTGTGTTGGAACCTGCCTAGAGCCGTTGCTCCGTTTTTTCCTCACTAAAGCATAGAGCGGGCTACCGATGAGTAGCAGTGTCAAGAGGCAACAGAAAAATCACCCTGAAACGTAAAAGCCTTGGAAAATTATGGATCTTCCAAGGCTTTTTGTATTGCACGATGATTGATGATTTCAAAAAAGGCAATGCTCCGCCACCCCACCAAGACTCCCTGCCAAGTTCGGCACATTCGTCCCCGCGCTACCTACTGGAAATTTGCAAAGACTATTGCTTCAAGTCCAGCACTTCCTCCTTTGTCGCAATCCGCCCATCGTTGTGGTCCTTCACAAACACAAAGGCTATTCGTGTCAATTGTCTATTCGTGGAATTCGTGTTCCAAATTTCGGTCATGAGAACACATCGCCTTCCCATTCTCCGAAGTATAATCAGGCCATCGTCCTCACATGCCAAAGGAGACATTATGGGTTTCAACCTCGTTCCGTACTCCCAACATGATCCTCAATGGAAGAATGACAAGATCGGCGGCGGTCCCGACACCATCTGCTACATCGGTTGTGCGTTGACTTGTCTCTCGATGTATATCAGCGGCTGGGGCTACACCGAAATGCCCGACTCACAAGCAGACTACGTCCAACTCAAATCATGACTCGTTCATCACGAATTGCACTTTCCATCTGGGCCGCGATCACGTTATTGGTCACGGCCAGTATATTGGTTATCTATCTCTGGCGGGGAATCGAAGGACTTAACCTTTTTATTCAGCAATGGCCGTTGACCGACCTGCCAACGGCATTGGCATCCGTGACGCTTACCTGGTTTTTGGCTGGCGCTTTTCTTTATTTGTTGCAAGCGGAGCGCATCAACAAATCAAACTTCCTGACCTTCGCCGGATTCTTCATCGTCTGCTGGACCTATCTGAATTTTTTGCGCGAGCGTTTTCGCTACGGCGATTACACCTATTATTTCGAAGCTGCCACTGCGCTTTTCAATCATCAACATTTGCCCGATTCTTATTTTTATCCACCATTGTGGGCGACGTTGCTGCAATATGTCGCGCCGTTTGGTGACGAGCCGTTCCTGCTCGTGCTGTGGCTGTTGAATTTCTTTTCCCTGATGGCCTTTTTTATCCTGCTGGTGCGCGTGCTGGAGCACTATGGCTTTTCTTCCCGCTTAGCTGCACTAACGACAACGCTCTTTATGCTGGTCAACACGCCTCTGCTGCGGACTCTCGATTATGTGCAGGTTAATGTCCACACGCTGAATTTTATTTTCCTAAGCCTTCTGCTTTATGCAAAGCGGCCGAGCCTTTCAGCGTTGATGATGGCTCTTGCCGTTCATCTCAAGAGTTCGCCCGCCGTTTTGGTGCTGGCCTTCCTGCTCGAAAAAGACTGGCGCTGGCTGGCATGGTTCGCGTTGAGCATTATTCTCGTTGGCCTGATCACCGTGGTGACCAATGGCGTCACGCCTTTCTTTGATTATCTTCAGAATATCCAATGGTTTGCAGCTTCAAAAGATGCGATTTTCCACGATACATCATTTGATTCATTCCTGCGTTTTGTCGGACCTTATTTGCAGCTGAGTTCATCCGCCATTCACGTGTTGATCTATGCCGCCAAGGCTTTATTGGGCGCTGCAACGATTTTTGCCATGGCGCAATGCGTCCGTGCGCAAACTTTCTTTCGATCCGAAGAACGCGGCGTACGGTTGTTCAATGCCATGCCCCCGCTTTTTATTTTGATGACCCTGGCTTCGCCCGTCGTCTGGGAGCATCACGGACTTTTCACGGCACTGGCATTTTTGCTGATGCTCAAAAAGATCGAAACGCCCTCCGAATGGATGTGGTTTGGCTTGGCCTATTTCCTCGAATTCATTTTGCCGACCTTTGACTTTTTCCCCTGGTCTTATGGACGGCTGATTGCGCCTATGATCATTTTGTGGTTGATGTGGCGGTCATCGAAGCGGACGAGCGAATCATCTGTATTTTCCAAATTCAATTCATGGCTTGAAGCTCTTGCATGAAAATAAATCTACGACTCATTGATGAATCTTTTATACATCAAAAATGATTTCAGGTGTTATGGGTAACACTTTTATCTTGAAACTCATTCTCACACCCGCCCTCATCGGCGCGGCCAGCCTCGCCGGACGGAAATGGGGACACGCTGTCAGCGGTTGGATGGTGGCCCTGCCGCTCACGTCCGGGCCGGTTGTTTTCTTTATCGCCCTCAGCCATGGGGCGGCTTTCGGGTTGGTCACATCTCTTGGAATCTTAAGCGGCGGTATTTCATTGGCGGTCTTCAGCTTGAGCTATGCCTGGCTGGCCGTTTTTCAAAAATGGCCGCTCACACTTTTTGTTAGCACGGCGCTGTTTCTGGCATCGACCTTTGTATTGAAATCCATCGTTATCCCGCTCTGGCCGCTGTTCTTCCTGATCGTTCTGAGCTTTGCCCTGACCTTGCGCCTCATGCCTCGACATGTGGCGGGCACGGCGCTTCCGGTTTCCATCCCTCACTGGGATCTTCCCGCGCGTGTGATCATCACGACCATCTTTGTTTTGCTTCTGACCGAACTTGCGCCTTTCACGGGCGCACGCCTTGCTGGTCTGCTTTCTACGCTGCCAATCATGACTGCCACGCTGACGGCCTTTGCACACCACCAGCAAGGCCATGTCTCCGCCGCCGAAGTTTTGCGCGGCCTGGTCATGGGACTTTTTTCTTTTGCAGGTTTCTATCTGGTTTTATCTTTGCTGCTGCCGGTTGGAATCGCAATTGCCTTCATTGCCGCCATTCTGATCGCTTTTGTTCTTCAAGGTATTTCATTGTGGGTGATTCAAAATAGGAAGCCCGCCCAAAACACCCCGCTGCCCCCTTCTTTATGAGAAGATCCGATGCGCTCATGTTTCAGGCGAGCGGCTGTGAAAGAGGCTCCTGCGGTACGGAACGCAAATCAATTTCAATGGCGGACAGCAGGAATTGGATGCCGAGCAGAACAGAGAGTGTCGGCAGTATGACCGTCCCTGTTGGCGCGGCGATGCCGAGGCGGGCATACTGAATCCATTTAATGCTTCCAAAGATCAGGCCAAATAACAAAAAGGGCAGGCCGGTCAGAATGTAAATGCTTGCCATTGAAAAATCATAAATGAAGTTTTTGAGAAATATACGCCGCAAAAGCGTGCTGAACAATTTGATGGGGAACTCAAAGAGTACGCGATGAATTATCAGGCTGGACACTTCGCCTTTGTAACGCGCTGGCATGGGAATATCCTTCACAACTGCGCCGAGCAAATATAGATTTGCCAGCATGGAAGTTTCGAAATAATAGGTGTGATCTATTTTGTCGAGGGGCAGTTGTCTCAGCGTTTCAGCGCGGATGGCGAGAAAGCCGTTGGTGGGGTCGAAGAGATTCCAATAACCGGTGGCGGCTTTGGAAAGGAATCCGAGACCCATGTTGCCAACGCGTCGAACGAATGGCATTCGCCTGAGTGCGGCAAAATCCCGGAAGCGGTTTCCTTTGGCGTAATCGGTTTTGCCTTGAATGAGCGGCATCAACAGATCGGGGAGGCGGCTGACGTCCATCTGACCATCACCATCTATTTTGACGACGATCTGCGCGCCGAGTTCGAGTGCCTTGCGGAAACCGCTGACCATCGCGCCGCCCACGCCTTGATTGCGCTCGTGTCGAATCAGGACGACGCGGCGGTCGCGTTTAGCGAGAGCCGCTACCAGGTCCGAGGTGCGATCTGGCGAAGCGTCATCCACTACGATGATATTCTTGATATAGGGTGGCAGTCCGCGCAGCACGGACTCGATCTCGTCCTGCACACGAAAAGCAGGGATCACAGCCGCAATGCGATATTTTTGGAAGTCAATGTATTCAGTCATTATGCAGTGCAATTGTAATCCACCTTATGCGGGCTGCCGGGGTTTTTTGCGTTAGAATTATACGGATTCAAAGGCAGTAGCCCGTGGGTTGCCCGAACCATGGTTTACTGAATAAAAATATTAGGATATACCAGGCATATAATATGGCGGCTTCCGGGGAACGAATTCTCGTTGTTGAAAGTGATCCCGATATCAGTGAGTTGATCGCCCGACAGGCTCTCAAACCGCTTGGATATAACGTAACTGTTGTTGGTGAAGCTGCTTCAGCGATAAAGCAGGCGGTTCAAACTCCTCCCGATCTGATCATTGCAAATCTAAACCTGCCAGGCTTGAGCGGCAAGGATCTGCTGGCCGCGCTGACTTCGCAGGGCATTAGGGCGCCGTTGGTTATCCTGGCCGAAAAGGGACAGGAGCAAAACGTTATTCAGGCTTTCAGGCTTGGCGCAGTTGACGTGGTCTTTTGGCCATCGCGGGATGCGGAGATCGTGCGCGTGGTTGAACGTTCACTCCAGCAGACCCGCGAAACTCGCGCCCGTCTCCAACTCGACCAGCAACTGCAATCCACAAACCAGGAACTCCAGCGTAGACTGCGCGAATTGACAACCATCCTTTCGATTGGGAAGGCCGCCATTTCCATCACTGACCAGCGGCAACTTTTTGACCGGATCGTCGAGGGCGCATTGCAGGTTTCAGAAGGGGACATCGGTTGGTTGATGTTGCGGGACGATAAAACCAGGAATTATCTTTTGACAGCATACCGTAACCTGCCGGATGGTTGGGCGAAGAAACTCAATCAACCGCTGGATGATGGCATCAGTTCACTGGCGGCATTTTCAGGCGAATCTTTAACCATAAACGGCGCGCCGCTCGAAAAATTCAAAGTAGCCGCCTTGGGAAAATCTGCGGCGGTCGTGCCCCTGAAAGTCCAGAACGAAGTGATCGGCTTGCTGCTCGTTGTCCGCAAAGCTGACCGTGAGATCGAAAGATCGGCGCAGAGTCTGCTCGAAGCCGTGGCGGATTTTGCATCCATCTCGCTGGTCAATTCGCGTCTGTTCCGAACCATCGAGCAAACCGCCGAGGCCGCACGGCTCAACGAAAAAACGCGTGATGCCATGCTTGAAACCTTGTGTAAGTCCATTCGTGAGGAAATGCAGGTTTCGATGTATCCATTGGACGCCCTGGTTTCCGGCGCGTCCGGCCCGTTGAGCGGCCCGCAAGAGCAGACTTTGAAAACCATTCAAAACTCTTTGCAAAGGCTTTCGCGTGCGGCTGAAAAAACCATCCCGCCTGATGTGGGGAAAGTAAGATAAGCTTTCATGGCGAACCGCGAATTAGTCCTCCTTGCTCTTGATGAGTTTCAAACGTTTCATCTGATGGAACGCGCTTTGCAGGCTGTGGATTACGATGTGGCTGTCGTCCATGACTACGAGGGTCTCGTTCGGGCACTGGATGAATCGTCCCCCGCGCTCTTGTTGATCGGCGAGATATTCGACAACAGGAACGGTATTGAAATTGCTGCTGGGCAATTAGATCGTTTTCCCACCCTGCCGGTTCTATTGTTTGCCGATAAAGATACAACTGGATTGGCCAAGGCTGTATTAGCGGCTGGACTAAGTGGATATCTTTATCCGCCTCTCAAAATGGACGATATAGTGGCCGCCGTTAAACAGGCTTTGGCGCGCGCTCGGCACCTCGGCGACTGGATTCGCCGCGAAGTCAAGCGGACGACCACATCTCTCGAAAAGCGCGCCTCCATCTCGGAGGCCGAGCAGGCGCGCTTGGAATCCATCATTACAAACATTGAAGATGGCGTAATCGTTCTCGACGACAGCTCATATATCATGCTTGCCAACCGCGTAGCCCGAGAAGCGTTTGCGCTTGGAGATTCCAATCTCGGCGGCAGGCCGGTTACAGATGTAATCTCCCATCCCGACCTGCGCGCCATGTTGGCCAGGTCCGCTGGAAGCGCGGTTAAATATTACGAGATCAATTTCGATGATGGCCGCGTGTTCAATGCCCAACATACGCCCATCCCAAAAATTGGTTCGGCCATCACAATGCAAGATATAACTTATCTCAAGCGGCTGGACCAGATGAAGA